>JAYWBH010000001.1:0-2822 GCA_043781815.1 Bryobacterales bacterium
CGTTCCCCCAGCAGACGACCCAGTTCTATCTCCACTGCCGCCTGTAATCGGGGACCCTCCCCTGCCCCCAGCGGCACGCCGTCCAAAATCAATCGCTCAATGTGCAACTGGATATTCATTGTGTCGTCACCTGAAAGTCGCCTTCACTAATTGGCCGGTCCAGCTTTAACATCTCCGTCCGTGCTGCTGATAACACCAGTTGCATGGTCACCTGCGATTCTGCCGACGCCGCCAAAAATGCTGCGTTCAATGCCGCGTTGTGAATCGTGCCGCCGACCAAATTCAAGCGTGACAGACGGTCGAAATCCAACGTCCCCACCGGAGTTGCAGATGGGAAAACGCTTTCCCAAATACGCCGTCGTTCAGCGACTCCAGGGAAATTGAAGTTGACGATGAAACGTAGCCGACGCACAAAGGCCGTGTCCAGCGAACTCTTCATATTCGTCGCCAGAATTGCCAACCCGTGATAGGATTCCAGGCGTTGCAATAAATAGTTCACCTCAATGTTGGCGTAGCGGTCGTGACTATCTTTCACTTCACTGCGCTTTCCAAACAACGCATCGGCCTCGTCAAAGAACAGGATTGCGCCGCCATCGTCCGCCGCGTCGAACAGCCGCCGCAGATTCTTTTCCGTCTCTCCGATGTACTTGCTGACCACCGCCGAAAGGTCGATACGATACAAATTCAGGCGCAAATCATTGGCGATCACCTCGGCGGCCATGGTCTTACCGGTACCGCTATCACCGGCGAACAGCGCGCTGATGCCCAATCCGCGATTCATTTTCTTGCCGAATCCCCACTCGCCATAAACCTTGCCCCGGCTGCTGACTTGCGCCGAAATCTGCCGCAGCAACCCTGTTTCCGCAGTCGGAAGTACGATATCGCTCCAAGTGGCCTTTGCATCGATCCGCTGCGCAAGTACATCCAGGCGCGGTCGTACGCTGGCGCGGCACGCATCCCACAGTCGGCCCGCAAGTCCGTCCTTATTTTTATCGTCTCGGCGAACCGCCGCAGCAATCTCGCCGATTGCCGCCAGGCTTAAATTGAATTGACCTGCCAGCAACCCAGGATCATTCCCCGTGTCGCTACCCAAGGTTCGGGTCCACGCTGCCTGTTGTTCGGCGCTGGTTGGCTTGGCAACGTCGACAGAGTAACTGGCTCTCCCCAAGCGTGGCCAGAAGTCTCGCGTGCCCAGAAACAGGATTCCATCCGCCCGTGCCAGAAATCGGTTTAACGGAACTTGTGAAGCGCTGTCCGTTTGCAAATCGTTTTCCTGAACATCAATGAAAAGCGCCAAGGGCAGTAGGATGCTCTCGCGATGCCAAAGCCGGATGATGGAATCGATCTCAGTAACCGGGCCGCGCAGCACATCGGTTGACAGGCGATAGACGTGCCTGCCGAACCCTGCGGAAGTGCGATAGGCCACAATCTGTTTACCAGGACCATCCGCCCCAAGAAGTTGGATAAGAGGCATCAACGATTCTGTCTGCTGGCGAAGTCGTGCGGTAACTTGGTCGACCAGGGATTGCACCGAAGGCGGCACCTCCACATCGGCTGGGCTTTCCAGCGGAAACAGCAGTGGCGCTAACCGATCGTCCAGTTGGTTCAAGCCCTTTAAATAATTCACAATCCGCTCATCGGCTTGCAGCGGACTCATTGTCAGTGCCTGACCAATGGCTGGCCGCACCTCAATCAGTTTCCAATATCGCAAGGGCCGTTCCGGCGAGACTACTTCCCAGGCAGCATCGTCGAACAGGCTCATCGCCAATGCGAAGGTGGGGTACGAACGATTCGGATCATCCTGAGCCCGGGCACACAACCGGGCAATTTGAGTATCCAGTTCCATGCCAGCGCACAGCAAAAGCACGTTCTGTTCGAAGCGGGAAAGTTGCAGAAGTCGACCCAACACTACGGCGCTTGGGGGCGGATCCAAACGTTCCAACTTAGCCAGTTCACTGGCCGCTTTTTCTACGGCCTCATCCGCCGGGTTCATGGCAGCAGCTTTTGCTGGACGCTTTGCGAGCGCAGTCGGTGGCTGATCGTGGTTCGCCAACCTCTCCAGACGCAAGCGAATCCAACTCAGCGCAGCCGCAAGATACTGCGAGTTCCCGTCATTGCTGTTGGGGAATCCACTCATGCGATGAGCACCTTTTGGTCGAAGAACACCGGGACCTTACCGGAGCGATCCACAATTTGGCTATCCACGCCATCCACTCGCAGTCTAACGTGGAAGCTGCCCGCTTTGGCCTCTCGAACGACGAACGTCAACTTGTCAGTTGGTCCATTAATCGGCTCGGCAATCACCTCGCGATCCTCAAGGAACAAGGCCACCCGCTGCTCTGGCCTAACATTGGGACGACAAGTAAGTTGCACTGTTGCAATTTTCGTAGCGGCTATCAGCGTGACGGGGATGGGCACGGCGGGCGTGGCGAATGACGTTATGATTGGCGCAATGGCCAGCGGCACTTCGCTGGATATGCGAACTCGCTCCTTCACCGAACCCTTATCTTCCGTACTTCTGATTGAGACCGTGAACAGGCCGGGCATCCACATGGCCGGGTCGTCGCTAATCACAACTTCAATCTTGTCGGACTTTGCTGTCTTCGGAATCAATTCAATTGCATCGTGCTGGCGGGGAGTTCTGAAAAGAACCTGCACTTCGCCCGTAAAGTCATGCCCCACAATCGTCAGCAAGCCGCCCAGTTGCACACTGGGTTGGTCTTGGGGCAGCGTGATCTGGGTGATTTCTGGAGCCGCCGGAATCAGATTGGCTTGGGCGAAAATCCCGCTGTTATCACGGCCGCGCGTCAGCACTGGGAGCG
>JAYWBH010000002.1:0-8634 GCA_043781815.1 Bryobacterales bacterium
ACCGGGATATGGCGTTTAGTGGATTCTTCTAATTTGCGAAGTTGGCTGGTCGCGGTGAGTCCATCCATCTCCGGCATTTGCACATCCATCAAAACAAGATCGAAAGATTCTTTTACCAATCGTTCCAGAGCCAGCTTTCCATTGACAACTACTTCCACCCGGTGACCACTTTTTTCCAGCAACCCTTGCACGATTCTCTGGTTTACAAAATTATCTTCCGCCAAAAGAATCCGCAACGGTGGACCTGATGGCACGGCAACGCGGGTTTCTGGTTGTTCCAATTCCGGATCAGTGCTGCTCCAAACGAAAGGTAAAGTGAAAAAGAAGCGACTGCCCTTGCCGCTTTCACTGGTTAATTCCAGATTCCCGCCCAGTAGCTCGACTAAATGTCTAGAAATAGCAAGCCCTAGTCCCGACCCGCCATATTGCCTGGTAATAGAGCCATCGGCCTGCCGGAACGGTTCGAATACGATGGCAATCTTATCCGGCGCAATTCCGATCCCAGTGTCGCGCACACTGAACGACACGTGGGCTTGTTCCTCAGTCGACTGTTGCAGTTTGACACTCACTTCGATCACGCCTTCGTGAGTAAATTTAACGGCATTGCCGACCAGATTCATCAGCACCTGTCGCAATCGCCCAGCATCGCCGACCACTCTTTTCGTCAGGCTGGGATCAAATTCAAGCACGCAACGCACCGACGCGCTGCGGATTTCAGTCTCAAATCCGCGCAGACAATCGGTCACCGTAGTTTGCAGATTGAATGGTCTTGTGTCTAAATCCATTTGCCCCGATTCAATCTTGCTCAGATCAAGAATATCGCTCAAAAGGGTAAGCAGGGCTTCGGCGGAATGCCTGGCTGTGCGCAAATATTCCGACTGTCTTTCGTCCAATTGAGTGGCCAGCGCCAACTGCGTCATGCCCAGAATGCCGTTCATTGGCGTACGGATTTCGTGGCTCATATTAGCTAAGAACTGGCTCTTCACACGGTTCGCTTGCTCCGCACGGTTCTTGGCACCTTCCAATTCTTGCGTCCGTTCGGCAATCACAGCTTCTAACTGTTCGCGATCCTTGCGATGCTTCCGTTCCAGCCACTTGGCCACTAGCGCAGTCAACCCCACAACCATCAGAACGTAGGAAACGCAGAACCACCAGGAGGCATACCAGGGTGTGTCAATCACAAATTCCGCTTGCGCTGGTTGGGTGCTCCATTTGCCTTCTGCATTTCTTACCCAGGCGGAAAAAAGGTAGTGCCCAAACGGTAAATTTGCGTATTGAAATTCTGCGCTGGTGCCGTCTCCCATCCACGTATCCACCTTCTGCTGCAGCCAGTTGCTGCCCACCAAATGGTAACGGAACCGTAATTCGTTGGTCGATTCAAAAGTCAAAGGTGAAATCAAGATCTGTAAATTGTTATCGCGGTAATTCACCATGGCCACGGTCTGCGTTGAATAACTTTTGTCGCCGAATCGAAAGCTGGCGATCACCGGCTGACCAGACATCAATGGTGGCTTCTTCAAATCACCGGAAAAACGGCTGATGCCCTGGCTTGTGCCTAACCAAACCGCACCGGACGGGTCCACATACAGCGCCCGGCTGTTCAAATCGTCATGCACCAGTCCGTTTTGCGAAGTGACATGCTTCCAGGTTGTACCGTTCAAAACGTAGACTCCGCGATCTGTACCCGCCCAAATCCAACCTCGTTTATCAGTAGAAAGTGCTACGGTTTGGGTAAATTGGGGAGCTTCCCTATCTTCCGCATGTTCAATTTTCCAATCGTTACCTTGTGGAATCAGATGTGTGATGCGGCTGGGTAAGCGGTAGGCAATCCAAATACTGCCGTCCTTTCCTTCCGTGATACTACTGGTGACCGATTGCAGCAGCCCTTCCTGTTTAGTCCAGCGACGCCACCCATTTGGAGTACCAAGTGCCAATCCATTGGAACCAACCAGCCATATTTGCCCGTTCGCCCTGACCATGCCTTGATAGAACGTTTCCCTGCTATCTTTGCCAATGGTCACTCTTTCAAATTGAACCCCACCTTCGCCCACCGGCTTGTTTGATCGCCAAACTCCAGGGGTTGCACAAATCCACAGATAGTTGGATCGATCAAGGAACAATCCGCGAACCGACCGCACCCCATTTAAGTGAAATTGTTTCGCAGCCCCTGCTACGGGGATCTGGTATACGTTGCCCTTGTTATTTCCAGCCCAAATTGTGCCATCTGCTGTTGCCACCAGACCGTTATAAGCTGCTTTTTCCAGAGCCAGTCGAATGAATTCCTTTCCTGATTGGCGGTATACGCCGGAATCGCCACCCAGCCACATGACTCCATTGCCCGTAGACGCCATAGCCCAGATGGATTCATCTTCCAACCCTTTACCAGTCACCCAGGACGTCCATTCTCCGTAGCCTAACCAGCGCTTCAAACCGCTGCCCAGCGTACCCAGCCACAATGCACCTTCCCTATCGGTCAACAACTCGGAAACACCGTTGTTCGTCAAGCCCGACCGATCTTCAATGGATTCCCAAATGTCATGGTGACGCCGGGCAATGCCCAATTCTGTGGTTGTCAGCAAGTCACCATAGCGGTCAAAAGCCAGCCGAGCCCTGCGATAGGGAACAGCGGCCAGACCATGGCCAATGTTTTCCGCGCGATGCCCGGAGCCATCCACCCGCCACAACTGGCTTTCACTGCGCAGCAGTAATTCTCCGTTTTTGCCACAGGTGATAGCATGCCATTGGTCCGATGGAAGATTCGGTACATCAGTCACCAGACTCAGCACTTGATTTTCAGGATCTTTACCCATCACTCGGCAAAGTCCGCTGCCGCAGCCAACCCACACCTTGCCGTCGGAGGCCGCGTGTACGGCCAGAATCGTTGTGTCGGCAACCGGTGGCATCAGTTGACGGAACTTCCAGTCCGTGGCACCTATGGGCTTCCAACCGACCATTAATTTGGTTCCTACTGAGAAATAGACGCGCGAGTCCGATGTGGCTGAAATTCCGTTCTTGCTGTAAACAAATCCGTTGGCTTTCGACGAATTGGGGACCTGCAGAAATTGCTCACCCTTGCGGAAAGACATGCCCTGTGCGGTACCAACCCATAGCGTCCCATCTGGCGAAGCTAGAAGACTGTTTATGTATGAGGATGGAATCCCGTCTTTGGTGCCAAATTCCAGGAATTGGCGTCCATCGAATCGGAACAAGCCGTTTTGAGTTCCAACCCATAGAAAACCGGTGCCATCTTGCACCAGACTCTCTATGTTTAGATTTCCCAGCCCATCGTTTTGACGATAATCCTTGAAAAATTGCGTTTCTCCACAAAGCTCTGCCGCTAGTGCTAGGAATAGCAAACACACGCATTGCGGATGCTTCAACCGAAAAGGCATTCTGGATCTACCTTCCTAATCGGCAGGAGGCAGTGATTCCAGTAGAGTTGAGCTACCTCTCTCAGTTCAGCGTTAACTGGGAAGGTAAATTTATAGTTTTCAATCGACTAGGGGAAATCCTAAAAGTTTACAAGTGATGCAAATGAGACCGGGTCAAGGCTCGCCCCACCCACCAAACCGCCGTCGATTTCAGGCTGGGCCATCAAGCCCTTAATGTTGTCCGGTTTGACGCTTCCACCGTACAAAATTCGCGTGGATTGCGCTGCTGCACCAAATTTCGACTGGATCTCTGCCCGTATCATGCGATGGGCATCGGCAGCCATTTCCGGAGTGGCCACTTTACCAGTTCCAATGGCCCAAACCGGTTCGTAGGCGATAATGATTTTTGAAAACTGTTCGTCCGTCAATCCGGCAATGCCATCCTGAAATTGCCGACTTAGAACAGCAGCCGTCGATCCGCTCTCGCGTTCCGCTAACAGCTCGCCAACGCAAACAATAGGAGTCAAGGCGGCTTCCAGCGCTGCAATGGTCCGTTTCAGCACGGTGGCATCGGTTTCGCCGAAGAATTGCCGCCGTTCACTGTGACCTACAATCACGTAGGCAGCACCGGTGGACTTAATCATGGTTCCAGAGATTTCACCCGTAAACGCGCCTTCCTTCGCCCAGTAAAGGTTCTGGGCTCCAATGCCTACATTCGTGCCGTTGGTGGCAGTCATTGCCGTTTCCAGGTTCACGAAAGCGGGGCAAATTGCGATTTCGCAATGGGAAGAAGAAGCTACTAACGGTACAAACTTCTCAAAAAAAGCCTTGGTCTCTGTTGGAGTTTTGTACATCTTCCAATTGCCGGCCATCATTGGTTTACGCATAAATTCTGTTCTTCAATATCCTAATTTTAAGTAATCGCGGCAAGAAAGCTTTGCCCTTTGCTGATTTTCACGTCGAAAATTTCCGCCACAGTCTGTCCGATGTCGGATAACGTGGCCCTCAATCCCAGGTTCACCCCGCGCTTCGCACCTGGTCCGAACACCAACAGCGGAACATACTCGCGGCTATGATCGGTGGACGGGGTGGTTGGGTCGCATCCATGATCGGCGGTCAGAATCACCAGATCGCCAGTATCCAACTTTGCTTCTAAAGAAGGCAGCCAGGAATCGGCCTCTTCCAGTGCTTTTGCGTAGCCTTCTACGTCGTTTCGATGCCCAAAAAGCTGGTCAAAATCGACCAAATTGACGTAAATAAGACCACTTTTGGTCTCCGTAAGCGCTTCTAAGGTCTTTTTCATGCCATCCAAATTGGATTTGGTCTTGTCGTAATCGGCAATTCCGCGACCCAGGAACACGTCAAAAATTTTCCCAATGCTGTGAATATTTACTTTGGCATCGGCCAATTGATCCAAGAGCATACCCTTTGGAGGCGGCACGGCGAAATCTTTGCGGTTTGTGGTTCTGGTGAAATGGCCGGGTTCGCCTTCAAAAGGCCGGGCAATCACGCGACCCACTTCGCGATCCCCGCGCAGCATTTCCCTTGCTGTTTCACAAATCTTGTACTGTTCCCACAGCGGAATCACATCTTCGTGCATGGCGATTTGAAATACGCTATCGGCCGAAGTGTACACAATTGGAGCACCGGTTCGGACGTGTTCTTCACCAAGTTCTTTGATGATTTCCGTGCCCGAAGCCGCTTTGTTGCCCAAACTGTGCCGCCCGATTTTGTCCTCAAACTCGGTGATCCATTCCTGGGGAAAGCCATTGGGATGCACTGGAAAAGGCTTGTCCAGATGAATGCCCACCATTTCCCAATGACCGGTGGTTGTATCTTTACCGGGTGATGCCAGGGTGCAGCGTCCGTAATTGCCCGCTGGTTCGGCAGCCGCTGGAATGCCTCGTAATGGTTTGATGTTCCCCAGACCCAATCGGGCGAAGTTGGGCAGATTCATTAAACGCTGCTTGGCAATGTTGCCTAGCGTGTCACTACCGGCGTCACCATAAGCGGCGGCATCGGGCATTTCGCCAATGCCCACGCTATCCAGCACAATCCAGATTACTCGTCGGAAAGCCATGTTGTTACTCCGTCAGAATCTGCTGAATGCGATCACTCAGCGAATCCACGAAACGTTCTGGTACAAAGCCATTCATACGGCTGGCCACTTCACCCTGCTTGTTGAAAATTACAGTTGTGGGAATGGAATTGACGTTCAATAATCGGGAAAGTCCACTTTCGAAGTAAACCTGTCTCGACCATTTCTGAGCGGTCAGAAATGGCTCAACTAACGTCTGGTCTTCGTCGGTGGCAATGGCCAAAAACACCACATCCTGACGGTCGGCAAAGCGTTTTTTCACTTGTTCATATAGTGGATGTTGCGCGCGGCAAGGCCCACACCAGGTAGCCCAAAAATCGAGGATCACCACTTTGCCTTTGAGAGACGTTAAGGCGAGTTTGATGCCACCCACGCCGGGCAACGAATATCGCATGGGTTCGGTTTCCAGAGCATTGGGATCAATTGCCTGAAGCTTGGCTTTACGGAGGGCTTTCACTTGCACAGCCTTGTCCAAAGCGATGATCAGCTTATCCCCGGCGCCTGTCTCATCGGGATGACCTTTTTTCCACGTCTCCCGAACCAGCCGCAGATCACGTTCCCGTTCCATATCGTTGGCGGCCAAAGCATAGCCTAGCGCAAAGCTTTCCGTCGCTTCGTCAAACTTGTTCAGCTTGCCCAACCAACGTCCCAATTCGCGGGCAGCTTCTGCTGACCCGTTCACTTCAAAGCTGGCATGGGCGAGTTTCAAGGCTTCGTCCACCTGCCCTAAATTTCCTACAGCACGAGATTGAAACACTAGCGCGCGACCCAAACCTTGATCCAGGTCCGCTCGCTGTTGCCATCGCAAAGCTTCGCCACCGGGCTTGGGTTCCAGATTGCGCAGTACTTTTTCAAATTGCTTGGCATGGGATAAAGCGGTAGTGGCAGAGGCCTTGTCTTCGGCAACCAACAGGGCTCGGGCAGTGAATTCAAGAGCCTGCATGTCTTCTGGATCGGATGCCAAAATTCGCGTTCCGTACTTCACAATACGTTCGTTGTCTTTCAACTCAATGGCTGCCCGAAAGAGCGTTCGTTCCACTTCTGCCTTTTGAGAAGATGCCGGAAATTTTTTCAAGTGCGCTTCCAATGCCCTGGAAAATTCAGGAGTGGAACTGCCTGCGTCGGCAAGCCGGGTGCGCAAATCATCCTGATCTGCTTGCTGGGATTGCTGGCCGAACACTGACAAAGACATCAGCATGACCAGAGGGAACAGGACTCTCATTTCCCCTCCGCAGCAGTTGGTGGAGGTGCTGCTAGGGCTCGAAAATCGGCGGCCATTTGTGCTGCCCGGTCCCGAGCAATGTTCAAGTACACGTCGTTTTTGGCCACTCTATCCAGCATTTTTAGAAACTGTTGTGGACAAACCAAACGCTTGCGTTCCACCAGCACCTGTAACTGCAACAGAACTTGATTCACACCCAGGCGATCAAAGCGAGCCGCGCGTTCCAGATTGATCAATGTCTGTTCAGACTCCACAATGCGTTCCATGAAGTCCTGCAGGATGTTTGCATCGGGATCTTGCGAATAATTGAACTTTACTTCACTTTTGACTGGACCATCTTCATAGCGATATGACTTTTCACCCATCCTGGCCACGGGTAAACCGCTTTCAAGAGGTCGTGAAAAATTGCCTACCTTTTCAGCCTGCGCAAAAATTAAGTCAACGTCGATTTTGTCCAAATGAAAGCGCAGAGGCTCTTCGTCTTTCGCTTCACGATACTCAACCGCTCCATCGCGCATCACCAGTACGCCGACATATTCGGGTTTCGAACCAGGGAAAAACTTTGAATAAAAAATAGTTGGTGCTGCCAATGAGATGGCGATGGAGGTTAGCAATAGCAGGAAGAGTTTCATCGTGCCGACCCCATAGAAGCTCCGGTCATCCGAAGTTCCGTACTGCGATGTGTGGCATGACAAATGGCCACTGCAACGGCATCGGAAGCATCTTCGGTTTCAAACACAATTTCCCCACCTAACATGGATCGCAACATCATTTGTACCTGATGTTTTTCAGCACGGCCATAGCCTACTACGTTGCTTTTTACTGTCAATGCTGAATATTCACCCACATGAATTCCTGTTTCACCGAGAACAAAAAAGACGGCACCGCGCACGTGTGCCAATTTGATGGCTGTTTTTGTGTTGACCGCGTGGAACACTTCTTCCACAGCCGCTTCCTGGGGCTGATATTTCAAAAGGACCTCACGGATACGGGTTCCAATTGTTCCAATCCGGTTGGAGAATGCTTCTTTTGGACTGGTACGAATGACGCCGCATTCCACTAAACTATGCTTGCGGCCATCGCTTTCAATCACTCCGAATCCGGTGCACTCACTGCCGCAATCAATGCCCAGAACGCGCATGAAGCTATTTCCTTTTTAATCGTTGGCCAGGGCTTCCAGTTCGCTATCGTCAATTTCAAAATTGGCGAAAACGTTTTGCACATCATCGCTATCTTCCAGGGCTTCGTGCAATCGCAGCATGCCCGCCGCAGCCTTACCTTCCAATTTTACAAGGTTCTTGGCAACCATGGCGATGTCAGCAGAAACAGTTGGAATTTTTGCAGCAGCCAGCGCTGTGATCACTGCATAGTGCGATTCCGGGGCGGAATGCAGCTCCCAGTGACCATTTTCCATGCGAATATCATCACCGCCAGCTTCCAGGGCAATGTCCATCAGCTTTTCTTCGGTGGCATGGGCTTCTTCAATCACAACCAGTGACCGCCGTTCAAACATCCAGCCTACGCTGCCCACTTCGCCCATATTTCCGCCATTTTTGGTGAACACGTGACGAATTTCGCTCACCGTACGGTTGCGATTATCGGTGGCCACGGCAACCATCACGGCGGCCCCACCAGGACCGTAGCCTTCATACATAATTTCGTCAATCTGCCCGCCTTCAAGCTCGCCAGTGCCCCGTTTAATGGCCCGCTGAATATTTTCGTTGGGCATGGAGACAGACTTAGCCGCTAGAATCGCAGTTCTGAGTCTGGGGTTGCCATCAGGATCACCGCCATTGCGCGCCGCGATCATAACTTCTTTGATGATGCGAGTAAAAATCTTGCCGCGCTTGGAATCTGTAGCAGCCTTTTTGTGCTTAATCGTCGCCCATTTACTGTGTCCGGACATTCGAAACCTCTGTACTTGGAAGGAGAACTTATTGGCC
>JAYWBH010000003.1:0-2814 GCA_043781815.1 Bryobacterales bacterium
TGCCGGTGGCTGGCTCAGTGTAGTAACTGTGGTTCCAGCTATGCCTTGCGGCGTCACAAGAATGCTGGCTGCTAAATTTGCACTGATATCCATGGCGAATGCTGTCACTGGTCCGCCAGTAAACGTGATGCGAATTTTTGGAAGGGCAAAGCCTGCCACCACGGTATCGGACACTCCAACTGCTCCCGTTCCATAGTAAAACCAAGGAGTGAGACTGCCATTTCCTCCGGCTACCTTAAAACTAGGACTCCCCGAATTAGCGGCAAAGCCTGCAAAGTTGAGACCTGCTGCATTCAATCCACCAGCGGTGTTGTATGTTGTTGTGGTGCCAGCAGCCTGGACTCCGAAATCATAATCAGTCACCGTGTTGGTGTTTGCCACCCAGGTGATTCTGTCCGCAATAATTCCACCAATCGCAGGGCTACTGCTCACCAGCGACAATGCCGCTACGGTTACTACTTGAATCATAGAAAAAGAAATTGTTCTCACCATGCCTCCGCATCTGTCTGGTTCGCGGAAACTTGTTCCACGCCAGTATTAAATTGTTTGTTCTCTTTAATAGTGCGAAGGCGTGAAGAGAATTCTCACTTCTTCAAGGGGCAGGTTGTACTGAGGAACGTATTCCTAAGGGCTAATGCTTTATCCGAAAAGCAATTGCTTTCCATTTGTTATTTCGCAGCGATTCTTGCACCGTAAACTGCCGCCTGATTCAAGATCGCGTTGTAATCCAACGTCAGCGAACGTCGATTGCGAACAACAATTTTCCCATTGATGATAACGTCAGAAACATCCGATGCCTTCAATGCGTAAACTAATTGCGATACGGGATTGAACAATGGCTGGGCATGGGCCCTTCGAGTGTGCACAATCATCATGTCGGCCTTCTTGCCCACTTCCAGCGATCCGATTTCTTTATCCATACCAAGCGCCCGTGCACCGGTAATGGTAGCCATCTCCAAAGCTTGCATGGCGGGCAATGCCTGCGGATTCATGGTGGAAATCTTTGCCAACTTGGCCGCCAAATCCATCTCCTCAAACATATTAAAATCGTTGTTCGACCCTGCTGGTCCATCGGGACCCAGGCCCATGGCAATGCCCATGTCTAAAATTTTCGTCACCGGGGCAATGCCACTGGCCAGTTTCATATTGCTGGAAGGGCAATGGGCCAAACCCGTTCCACGGCGCTTCAAAATGTCCAGGTCAGCATCGTCCAACCAAATCCCATGGGCGGCAATGGTGCGACCTTCCAGCACTCCTAACGATTCCAAAAGCCTGGTGGGACTCATGCCGCGCTTCACCATCATTTCGTCGTTCTCGCGCTTGGTCTCCGATAGATGAATGATCAACGGCCTGTCATAACGATTGGCCAATGCCCGACAACTCTTCAGAGTTTGATCAGAATTCGTATAGGCTGCATGGGGTGCAACGGCAGGGGTAATCAGCGGGTCTTTTTTATACTTGCGGAAGAAGTTCTCGGTACGCTGCAGTGCATCGGCAGGAGTCTTGGCATCGGCCACTGGAAAGCCAATCACAGTTTGCCCTAACACTGCGCGCATGCCAGCTTCTTTGGTGGTCTCTGCAATGACCTCTTCGAAATAATACATGTCGGTATACGTGGTGGTGCCACCCAACATCATTTCAAGGCATGCCAGACGGGTGCCCCAACGAATAAAATCAGGATTCACGAACTTGGCTTCTATTGGGAAGATATATTTTTCCAACCAATCCTGTAACTTCAAATCGTCGGCAATGCCCCTCAGTAAAGACATGGGTGCGTGCGTATGGGTGTTGATTAACCCAGGGGCAACAATGCCGTCGCTGACGTCAATTCGCTGCTTGGCAGTCCAGTTCTTTACGATTTCCGCAGTGGGCCCAACCGCAACAATATGATCTCCATTCACAGCCACCGAAGCATTTTCAAGAACGCGCCGTGAGCCATCCATGGTCACCACCCAACGTCCGCTAACGATGAGATCAGCTTGTGCGCTGAAAGCAGCAATCGGGAAGAGAAGCAGAAAACATTGGAAGGGGTTAAATAAATGACGCATCAAAAGGTTCCGGTAATAGATCACGCATCTTAAACGTAGCAGTCTTCCCCTGCAAATTGACCAGGATCACATCGGCGTTCCCCAGGAATTCCCAAAGGATCTGTCGACAAGCTCCACAGGGAGGGGTTAGCTTATCCGTATCGGCAGCAACGGCTATGCGTCGAAACTTGCGGACGCCTTCACTGATAGCTTTAAACACGGCCACCCGTTCGGCGCATAGTGTCAACCCGTAACTGGCATTTTCCACATTACAACCAGTCCAAATCCGACCGTCAACGTCTTCCAACGCCGCCCCAACATGAAATTTCGAGAAGGGCGCATGGGCATTGTCGCGAGCCTTCAGTGCCGCTTCTAAAAGAGGTTCCATTAGCCCAACCTCGGGATGACTCGCTTCAACAATTCCACCAGCGTGCCTCGAACTTTGGCCCCGGTTTCCAGCACTTCTTCATGGTTGATTTCCTGATCCAGAATCCCCGCAGCCATGTTTGTGACGCAGGAAATTGCCAGGCATCGAATGCCCATGTGTCGTGCCACTAAAACTTCAGGCACGGTGGACATTCCCACCAAGTCGGCACCAATGGTCCGCAGATAGCGGATTTCCGCTGGAGTTTCATAGTTAGGGCCGGACAAGGCAGCGTAAACTCCCTCTGCCAGCGACGTTCCCATTTCCCGCGCCGCCTGTTTGGCAATGGCCCTGTAATCGCGCGAATAGGCTTCCGACATATCAGGAAAGCGCGGACCCAGCGAATCATCATTAGGACCAAGC
>JAYWBH010000004.1:0-2814 GCA_043781815.1 Bryobacterales bacterium
CTGGAAGCTGGGGCAAAGTTCCCATCGCACCGTCACAGTGCGCCAGAGCAGTGTTTAGTGCTGGAAGGGATCGTATCCATTGGCACGTTGAGACTGCGACCGGGTGATTTTAATTTGGCGCATCCTGGAACGGTGCATGAGGAAATGACTACGGACGAGGGATGCTTGCTGTTGATTGTAAGCAACCCGCACGATGAACTGGTGGAGCACGTTTAAGCAGAATTCCGATGTCCTGCACTGCATCTGAATGCTGTCGCTTCATCAGGGATGCCCTGTAAGTTTTTTGGAAATCGGAATGAAAACTTCGCTAACAACCTGGAGTTGAGTTTGTGGGGCAGGCATTCAGCCTGCCAAGTCCGCCTGCGGGCTTTTTTCACACCTTCGAGTGCTTGGAAAACTTCTGAACTGCGGAGAAATGACGAAGACCACCACCACGTTTAATCAGAACAAGAGCTCCCGAATCGCTGTAACTACCGCCTGTGTGCTTTCCGCTGAAACATCCAGATGAGTAACCAGCCGCGCTTTAGTGGGCGAAATGGTATTCAACAGAATCCCTTTTTCCTGCATCGCCTTGCTAAACTGCGCCGCGCTTAAGCGGCTCTTACTGAAATCGGCGATGACGATATTGGTTTCCACAGGACCTTCTACCACCACACCTGGGCACTCCGCCAACGCTGCGGCCATCAACTGAGCATGTGCATGATCCTCACTTAATCGTGCAGGCATTTGTTCTAATGCAATCAATCCCGCTGCCGCCAGAATTCCAGCTTGGCGCATCCCGCCGCCCAAACGTTTCCGCAACAAGCGACCACGATCCATGTCCTGGCGCGTCCCCACAAGCATTGATCCAACTGGCGCGCCCAGTCCCTTCGAAAGACAAAACATCACCGAATCCACGGGGGCAGCAATATCGCGAACAGTGCAACCCAGACTGGCCGCAGCGTTGAAGATACGTGCCCCGTCCATGTGGATCTTCAGTCCGTGCGAATGTGCGCCCGCAGCGATCTCCTGAATTGTCTGCAACGGGTAAACCGAACCACCCGCCATGTTATGCGAATTTTCAATTTCAATCAGACCCGTAGGGGCTGAGTGTGGCCCCAATGGCCGGATCTCCGCTTCAATCTGCGACCACGATAACAAGCCACGATCCGCCACAATGGGTCGCGCGACACAGCCCGCAAACCAGGCCATCATAGACAGCTCATAATTCAAAATGTGCGCCCGCGATTCGCAAATCACTTCCTGCCCATGCTCCGTGTGCAACTTGATGGCAATGGTGTTACCCATGGTTCCGGTAGGAAGAAACAGCGCGGCTTCTTTCCCAAACAATTCTGCTGCTTTTTGTTCGAGTCGGTTGACGGTAGGGTCCTCGCCATACACGTCGTCGCCCACCTCGGCTTCGGCCATCGCTTTGCGCATGATCGCGCTGGGACGGGTTACCGTATCACTTCGTAAATCAATCCAATTCATACGTTCACGAACTCCTCAAATACTTCGTTAGAAAGCAGCACGCCTTGCGATGTTAACCGCAACCGCGAACCACTTTTTTCCAGTAACCCAGCTTCCATGAAACGCTGAAATGGTTCTTTGAATTGATGCCACTCTGCCGGGGTGGGCTCCACGCCTTCACTCAATCGCAACCCTACAAAGAACCGTTCTTCTCCAGGAATCGCTGCCGTTGATTCCGCCTCGGGTGACTTGCCATGCTCCATTCGATCCAAATACATCGCCACCGATTCCACATTTTGCCAGCGCCGACCCTGGTCCAACGAATGTGCATCAGCCCCAAATCCAATGTATGGGTCCAGGTGCCAGTACTTCAAATTATGCAATGATTCGTATCCCGGTTTAGCGAAGTTGGAAATCTCATAACGGGGGATTCCCATCTGAGCTAAACGCTCCACGGCGAACTCATAAAACTCCGCAATGTCATCGGTCGGAGGGACGCCGCCTGCCCCGTAGCGTGTGCCGCCTTGCAGAATCTCAAGACCCAAACGACTGTCTTCATCCACCTCTAACATGTAGACGGAAACGTGCGGTGCTTCCAATTTCTCAATCCAATCGAGCGACTGCTTGAAGGAATCGAACGTCTGTCCAGCCAACCCGGCAATCAGGTCGATGTTAAATGATTCAATCCCTTCAGCACGAAGTGCGGCCACATCGGCAGCTACAATTTCCGCAGAGTGCTTGCGACCGGTGCGGGCAATTTCCAATGGGATGAAACTTTGCACACCCAGGCTGGCACGGTTGATGCCGGCCTTCCGCCAACCGCGAATAGCGTCAGCAGTGAACGACCCCGGAGCAGCTTCCATGGTGGCCTCTTGCCAGGGCAATCCCGGAATGTGTTTGAGCACTTCGGCCAACGCCGCCGGGTCGATCAAGCTAGGAGTGCCACCTCCCAGAAAAATCGTGTCAGGCGTCCAGTTCCATTGATGCGCTGTGATTTCCTTGGCCATAGCGGCAAGGTATTTAGGGGTCAACGCTTGCGGTAAAACACCAGAGGCAAAGTTACAGTACGTGCATTTCTGCGCGCAAAACGGGTAAGAAAGGTAGACTCCGGCCACGCTACAGCGTGACCTCTTCGCTCAATTCCTGGCTGATGTGGGTGGCGATCAACTGTTTCAAATCCTGCCCCGTGTCTGGAAGTACAAAGCTGTTCCGCGCTGGTTGCCAATCCAGTTTGAAACTGCGCAAGTGGGCCGAAACCCAAATTTGCCGCACCGGAGAGTTCGGGCTGACTACAAATTTTGTGGGCGGATCTTCGAACTCCACAGTAAGTGCGCCGTTGTTCATATCGGCTTCGAAATCATACTT
>JAYWBH010000005.1:0-2812 GCA_043781815.1 Bryobacterales bacterium
GAAAGCGGACGTGTCCAAGTGTTTCAGTGCGCGTTGACTTCACCCGCTGCGCCTCCTGCTGGCCTGGATAAGGGTCCGTGGACAGATGCCAAACGCAATGAGCTTCGCGAACTGGCTATTGACGGAGACAAGATCGCTGGCGGAGGGAAAAATGTTCCCGACCTACCTCGTATCAGCCCTCGCCTCTATGCCCGATTTCAGCGTGCCCAAAGCCGCATTTCAGAATTGAATGATGGCGATTGGTTCCCACAATTAAACACCACGGCCCCGCATCGGATCGCTGCCGGGCTGGGCACCAGAGTGGTTCGTAAAGATCAGGAACAATTGATGCAATCCGCCTGGGCCCAGGTGGGGGAAATAGATAAAGCCAATCGCCAATTGGCGCAGGCGCAATTTGCACGCTTCGCCGGGGAACGTTTGCACGTGAATCACTTCAGCAAATTGGCGCTGGGTGACCTGGCTCAAGTCACCCGTGGAGTGCAACGCAAACTACGCTTGGGCGGCGATGCACTGACCATCTCGGGTAATGCATCGCGCAGTTTCACGGCCCCTGCGGCACTCTCCTCAGCTTTCAGACGGGCCACTCGACTTCGCGGACCATTGGCTCGTTTCCTTGGTGGGAACGGTGCAGTGCTTGTGCGGAGCATGGTGGCAAGCGCGGATCGCTTTCAGGATTTTCGACGCACCTATAGTGAGCCAGATGGGATTGCTGCACTTTCCTCCGCGACTCTGAACCGCTTTGCGCCAGAGAGCGTTGCTCGTGTGTTGGGCGTCCCCGTTGCCAATGCGCTGGCAACTTTGCAGACTCGTTCTGCCCAGTTGGCGCGCCCAACGGTGGCCGATCAAATTCTGCAGCCGGTGGCTACTTGGCGGACTCGTGGTGCATTGATCGACTTCGGACAAGTGGGTGCCACACGTTTACTGGACCTGGTAGAAGCCACTTTGCCCACACAAAAAACATCAGCGCGTTTTGAGGCCCTTACCGGAATTGTTGGTGGATTAAAGCTAAGCGGCATTGCCGCAGTGCAAACGCAGGTGGACCGAATTTCGCAGCGGGCAGGCTTGCAGTTTACAAGCTCGACTGTTCCGGCTGTAGCGTCGAATCAGTCCACAACAACCACCGCAACGCTGCCCGCTGGCTCTATCCTGCAACAGCCCCGACCACTGGTGACCGGACCGCGTGCAGGCCTAAGTGTGCTGCTCAACCAGCCGCAACTGGCGGTTGTCACTCCCGCTGCATCCGCAGTGACTGTTCAAGCGATTAGCAACATCCGGTTCAATGCCACTGGCGTAAGTGCCGCTGCACAGGTAGCCACACTGGTTGGCGATTTTACAGCAGCCATTGGCAGCGTGGCACTGCCGCTGACACCGGAATTGCCGCCATTTACAGCGGCGCGCTCTTCCATTCTGTTAGAGCTTGACCCGAAGACGACTGTGACCAAATACATGGTGGCAAGGCTTGGAACCATACCATCGTGGATGGCAGTCGATTGGTTTTCTGACGGTTTTGTGCAACCAATCATGCAAGCTCCCATCTTCAATCGACCGATGTTTGAAGCGCTTGATTCCTATGATCGCGATTGGTTAGTGCCTGGCCTGGGTGAGATTCACGAAACGGATTTCGTGACACTTCTGCAAACTAACCCTGTCTTTATCGAAGCCTTTCTGGCGGGCCTTTCCGATGAAATGGGTCGGGAACTTTTGTGGCGTGGATTTCCCACTGATTGCCGGGGCACTTACTTCAAACGCTTCTGGAACGCTCGGCTTGATGAATTGGCCACACCCATTCATCAGTTCACCAGAACGCCACTGGGCTCGCACATCAGCGCGCAGGCGGGTGGTGCCGCTGGGCGTCTGGTCATGCTGGTTCGTGGTGAAGTGGTCCGTCGTTATCCCAACGCCATGCTCTTTGCCTTGCGCCAAATTGGTACCGATGCAGACCAGCGTCCGACTTTTGCAGAATTGCCCGCCCCAGGCCAGCCCGGCAGCATTCTGTTCCACGTCCCATTGAAGCCGGATATTTTGTTGACCGGCTTTATTCTGACGGCTGACGAAGTGAAGAATGCCGATGCTGGTCCGAATCCTTGGTGGTTCTTTATTGGTGAGCATCCCACGGCACCACGCTTTGGGCTGGACCTGCCAGTGACGCCCAACGTTATCGGAACTATCAAGCGCGATCAGGCCACCTGGGGCTCTTTCGGCCCATTACGGCAAGACCGATTTCTGAACACTTCGGGCAGTTCCGTTATTGTGACTGAACCTGTTTCGGTTGAAACCACGCCCTGGAACGCTGCTGCTTTGCATGGTGCCGCCGTGGCCCGAGTCTTGCTGCAAGATCCATTCCGCGCCGCATTCCGAGGTTGGAAGCTGATCGCCCCTGCGAGGTAATTAAAACGATGCCCTTCGATCCCAACATTCTTAACTCCGGACAAAAAGCAACCGCCAACGCGCTCAGTAATCGAAGTAAAGCGCAGCAAACGGTTGCAGGCTTGAACGCCAAGATCAATTTGCTGGAAGGTCAGTTACCCTTTGGTGATCCGCAGCTTGTTCAACAGCAGATCGCTGAATTGAAAGTGGAACGCGTAAATGCACAAAAACTTGTGCTGGCCAATGACCAGACCTGGCGCGATTCGTTGGCCAGCTTTGCCATCAATATTGATCCTTGCGATGCTGATCCCACGGTCCCTTTGTTGCTACTGCCTGTGCGCCTGGAAACACGCTACACCACCGATGGCACAACGCTCCGCATCAGAATGTTTCCCGATGATATTCATATTGACCAGCTTGAGCGTGGCTTATCGGCAGACGAACA
>JAYWBH010000006.1:0-2799 GCA_043781815.1 Bryobacterales bacterium
CACCGGGCAAGAGAAATAGCGGTTCTGCCACAGGTGCCCGGTACGTCGCCGTCCGGCATTCAGGTACTGCGCATACCTCCCGTTTACCCTACGGAATAGTACCGCAAGGGAATCTTCCCATTCCGGCACCACCACCCAATGTACGTGATTGGTCATCAAGCACCAACCCAATATACGCACTCCGGCATCTTTGCGTTGATCCTGCACCAGAGTCAGGTATGTTTCCCGATCCCGATGATAATAAAAGACATCTTCGCGGTTGACTCCGCGTTGTGTATCAGTCATTGCGGAGGAACGTTTATTTTAAGAGTCCAAGCCTGTCTTGCATCGCATGGTTTAGGAGACTACTTCGACATTTCCGCGACAGGGGCGTGGAAGCATCCGCACGGCAAAGCATCTTCCCGTCGTGTACCATTATTGAAATGCTCCGCTGCTTTTTTCTACTCGCAATTGCTACTTCGCTTTTCGCACAGACCAAGCGCAATTTGAAGCTGGAAGATGTCCACCTTCAGAAAACTGTTTCCGATCCCCAGGTGTCGCCTGACGGTCAATGGGTCGCTTACACGGTCTCCACAATTGATCGTGAAGCCGATAAGTCAGACACCGACGTTTGGATGACGAAGTGGGACGGCACTGCGCGGCTGCGCCTTACCACCAGTAAAGAAACTGAAAATCGTCCGCGTTGGAGCCCCGATAATCAGTGGCTGGCGTTCCTCAGTTCGCGCGCTGGAAAGGATGATGGTGCGCAGGTGTGGATGCTCAATCGGCAGGGCGGTGAAGCGGTCCAACTCACCAAAATTGATGGCGGCGTGACTGACTATTCCTGGTCGCCCGATAGTAAACGGCTGGCTCTGGTGGTTGCTCCAAAAGATGAAGACAAGAAGAAAGAGGGCGAAAAAGAGAAGACTGTAAAGCCATTGGTCATTGATCGCTACCGCTTTAAAAACGACAACGGCGGGTACCTCACTAAGAAAGCGAATCGCATTTACCTGTTCAATATCGCTACAAAAAAATCGGACCTGTTGACCAATGAAGAGTTTGAAGAAAGAAGTCCAGTCTGGTCTCCTGATGGTTCGCAAATCGCTTTCGTCGCTGAGCGTTCCAGTAAGGATTCCAACAAAGATTTGTGGCAGTTGCTGGTTGTGGAATCGAAGGCCGGTGGCAGTGCCAGGCAACTCACTAGCGGCTTTGGAATTCGCGGAGCAAACAGTAATGTGGCATGGTCGCAGGATGGCAAGAACTTGTATTACTTACAAGGTCGTGAGCCGAAATTTTCAGCCTATGACCGCACCAAGTTAGCGGTCATTCCCGCTGCTGGAGGCACGCCGCGCATTTTGACATCGAACCTTGACCGCAGTGTTTCATCGGTTCGAGTGCTGCCCGGTGAAGACCTCAGCGTGCTAGTGACCGACGACATGCTGGCCTATCCTGTGCGCGTTCCTAAAGCTGGCGGGTCGGTGAAAAAGATGCTCGATGCCAAGGCGTTGGTATCGGCAGTGTCCATGGGTGAAAGCCATATGGCGGCGCTGGTTTCCACCGACGATAAGCCTTCTGAGATATTCGCGTTGGAAGACGGCAAGCTAAGAGAATTGACCAGCCATAACAGCGAGTGGTTGGCACAAATCAACCTTGGTGAATCGCGCAAGGTCAGCTTCAACAACAAAAGTGGAAATGAAGTGCATGGCTTGTTAACCTTGCCTCCCGATTACAAAGCCGGGCAAAAAATTCCTTTCCTACTGCGTATTCATGGCGGGCCCAACGGCCAGGACTCGCACTCGTTCCAGTTCGAACGCCACTTGCTTGCGGCTAACGGTTATGCGGTGCTGGCGGTGAACTATCGAGGCAGCTCAGGTCGTGACGAAGCATTTCAAACCGCTATTTTCGCGGATTGGGGCAATAAAGAAGTGGAAGACTTGCTTGCTGGAGTAGATCATGTGGTTGCCTTGGGAATCGCCGACCCGGCACGCCTGGGCATTGGTGGGTGGAGTTATGGTGCGATTTTGACTAACTACACCATTGCCCGGGATGGCCGCTTCAAAGCAGGCATCAGCGGGGCAGGCTCTTCCTTGCAGATTTCGCTGTTCGGTTCAGATCAATACATTGAACAATATGAACTGGAAGTTGGGGCGCCGTGGAAAGCGAAGGATCTTTGGATGAAGCTGAGCTATCCATTCTTTGAAGTGGAAAAGATAAAGACCCCGACTCTTTTCCTGGGCGGTGAGAAGGATTTCAACGTACCCATTATCGGAGGCGAGCAAATGTACCAGGCATTAAAGACCACTGGCGTTGAGACGCAGTTGGTCATTTACCCTGGCGAACATCACGGTATTGCCAAGCCATCTTATGTAGAAGATCGGCTGAAGCGCTATTTGGATTGGTACGCGAAGTATCTGCATTAACGCGCTGGATGCTTCAGTACTGCCGTCACTCGGTTGACAAACAATTCACGAAGTAGTGGAAGCCCGCGCAAGAAATCCAGCCCCCAGGAACAATCGTAGCGAGCCTGGACCAGTTCAAATCCAGAGTCCCGCACCAAACGTTCAAATCGGGAAAGTGACATTTGCGATAGTTGCGCTTCGCTATATGTACTGGCACCATCGTCGCGATAGTTGCGTCGTACATGCATCACCACTTCTTCCGAAAAGAATAAGTGGACCCAAGGCAATCGGCAAAAATAGGCCATGTGGGCGCCCCATGGTGAATACCAGGGCGGTGCGAATGTGATCAGTACTTGACCGTTGGGCGATAAGCATTGCTTCCAAATTGTAAGGATCTTTTCAGCTTCCATGAAATGCTCAA
>JAYWBH010000007.1:0-2786 GCA_043781815.1 Bryobacterales bacterium
TTCGTTCTGCGTTTTGATCGGATCTTTACGCAGTGTGGAAACAATGACGTTGCCTACGTCGTCCCGTTCCGGGAAGAACAATTCCAGCTTTTCAATGCCAGCATCCATCAGCTTGGTGAGAAGCGATGGGGTCAGTTCCTGGTTTGCTTCTACCAGAATTTCGCCAGTCTCCATGTCCACCACGTCGGCCATTACCAGGCCGCCTTCCAGGTCGTTTGGAGCGACTTCAAACTGTTCGATCTTGGCCTTAGCCAGATCTTTCAGAACGCTATTGGTGATTTTGCGGCCCTGTGGAACAACCGTGTCACCAGACTTGCTGTTGATCGCGTGGGAGAGCTTCAAGCCCAACAATGCGCCACGACCGGATTCCGATGCCAGCCAGATCAGCTTCTTGTCCTTGATCTTTAGCGTGGTGTGAGTATCGGTATAGAACGTGCGCAGAATCTGTTCGTCGGACTTCATGCCCAACGCGCGAAGGAATACACTACCGTAGAATTTGCGCTTGCGATCAATACGAACGTAGAGCAGGTTCTTGTTGTCGTACTCAAACTCAACCCAGCTTCCACGATACGGAATAATTTTGCCCAGGTAATAGCCCTGTGCTGGAACCTTTTCAAAGAAAACACCTGGTGAACGGTGCAACTGACTGACGATTACACGTTCCGTACCGTTAATGATAAAGGTGCCGTTGTTGGTCATCAACGGGATTTCCCCGAAGAAAACTTCCTGTTCCTTAATGTCGCGAACAGTCTTTACGCCTGTTTCAGGATCTTTATCGTAGACGGTGAGACGGATGGTGACTTTGAGAGGCGCAGAGTAGGTCATGCCGCGCTCTTCGCACTCAGGCACGTCGTACTTCAGTTGCAGACCCACAGGATCACCGCAACGGTTACAAAAAGTGACAATGTTCTTGTTGAAAGTGCCGCATTTGTGACAAAGCACTTCACCAGAATGGAACGGATCGGTTCTGATGGTTGCGCCGCAAGCTGGATTCCGACAAGTGGAACGCAGGTGATGCAGGCCCTTTAGGTTGCCGCATTTGCATTCCCAATTGCCGATGGCGTAGTCAACAAATTCCAGTTGTGACAGACCGCGGAAATCAGTGATGGGAAATACGCTGGAAAATACGCTTTGCAATCCGGAATCATCACGTTCCGGAGGCAGCAGCTCCATTTGCAGGAAGCGGGCGTAGCTCTGCTTTTGCACTTCGATCAAGTTCGGAATGGGTACCGAAGTCTTGATCTTGGAAAAGTCCACACGCTCGCGAATATTGGAAATTGCCGTGTTACTCATTTTCGTTCGTCCACTCCTATGCGCAACGGCACAACAGCCGACGCAGACTTTCTAACGCCGGACATAAAGCTAAACAAAAGAACAAATGCCGATTTCGACCCTGCCAAAACTAGTTAAAAGGTCGTTTTCACGTTGCGAATCATCAGTTTTCGATTTAGGGTACACTTCGGCCAAGGTGGGTTCAAACACAGAAAGTTCGATCACAGTTTGAGGCAAACTGCTGGCTGAAGGGAGAAAAGATGTTTTCACAGGCGCAAATCCGGTCCGGCTCCGGCTATTGCAGTTATAGTACCAAACTTGCAAGCCCCTGGTCAAATAGGGGCAAGTAGTAGGACTACAAGTGGTTCTTTCGTAGGGGAAAGACCTTAGTCGGAACGTGCTAGTAGCTGATTGGGTGGCTAAAGAATAAGATAACGCCAGAGGCTCCCCACCCAGGGAGCCGCCAGCGTCGTTCATTGTCGATTTGGAAATTGGAAGTTTGATTATTTGACTTCGACGCTAGCGCCGGCGTCAACAAACTTCTTCTTGATTGCTTCCGATTCGTCCTTGGTGATGCCTTCTTTAATTGTCTTCGGCGCGCCGTCAACCAGATCCTTGGCTTCTTTGAGGCCCAGGCTGGTGACTTCACGGACAACCTTGATGACATTGATCTTGTTTGCGCCTGCGGCGGTAAGTACAACCGCAAACTCAGTCTTCTCTTCGACTGGTGCGGCGGCTGCGCCACCGGCGGCGGGGGCGGCTACTGAGGCAGCTGCGGCGGATACGCCCAACTTCTCTTCCAGCATTTTCACCAGCTGGGAAGCTTCGAGCAGCGTCAACCCTTGAATCTGTTCTGCGATAACATTGATGTCGGCCATTGTCTTCTAAAACTCCTGAACCCGTTTAATAGATTTCGATTTTACTTCGTTTTTCGGTTAGCCAGCGCGCTTCAAAGCGTTAGGCCTGGAACTTGTTCTCTTTGACGCCCTGATCGATCACCACAGCAAGGTTGCGGCCCACACCGTTGATGGCGGTAACCAAACGCTGTGCCGGGGAATTGATCAGCCACAGAATCTTTGCATACAACTCGTCCTTCGAAGGAAGACTGGAAATTTCCTGGATGCCCGCGAGATCTACAACGCGACCTTCCACCATACCCGCCTTGAAGACGAATGCCGGATTTGTTTTGGCGTAAACAGTTAATGCCTTAGCCAACGCAACCGGGTCACCCGAAGTGTATGCCAACGAATTCATGCCGGTGAGCTTTTCAAATAAGGGCTCTTTGCCGGTGCCTTCCGCTGCTTTTTGAACTACGTTATTCTTAACAACCTGATAGCTTCCGCCAGCCTGACGCACTGTCTTGCGCAGTTCGTTATCCTGGGAAACTTTCAACTTTGCAAAGCCTGTAAGAAATAAATGGTTCGCGCCTTCCAATTCCTTGTGAAGGTTTACGCCATCTTTTAATTTATCTGCTCTCTTTTTCATATGACGATTCCCTTCTTAGGACGCAACCT
>JAYWBH010000008.1:0-2780 GCA_043781815.1 Bryobacterales bacterium
GAAAGTGTCAAAAAAGCTGACGTTCGAATATGGTGTCCGCTATTCGCTGTGGCCGCAATGGTCCAGCAGATGGGGCAATATTTCTGAATTCCTGCCGCAGTACTTCGACAAGTCAAAAGCAGCCATCGTCGATAAGGCAGCAGGCTTCATCGTCAGTGGCGATCGTTACAACGGGATTGTTTTCCCAGGCAATGGCGTGCCCGGTGCTGAAGGAAATCGCATTGCCCAATTGCATTCCGGACAATACGCAAACTTGTATCACAACTTGCCGGACGGTTTATCACCCACACGTAAGAACTTATGGCAGCCTCGTCTGGGCCTGGCTTACGCGTTCAATCCCAAGACTGCCTTGCGTGCAGGGTTTGGGAGTTTTTATAATCGCACGGCCATCAATCGCGATACGGCGTTGGGTTCCAACCCGCCGTTCCAACTGCAACAAGGTGTTTTCAACGGCAGTGTAGACGCCCCTGGCGGTGCCACAAAACGCGACTTTCCCTTTGTGATGACCATTCAAGATCCATTATTCAAGGTGCCCATTGCCTATATGTGGAACACTACTTTTGAGCGTGAACTGCCGGGGTCATTACGTATGGAAATCGGCTATGTTGCGCGGCGCGGGTTACACAATCAACGGAAGCGCAACATCAATCAATTGCAGATTGGCGATGTCCAAAACAATCCCGGCGTGAACCCCAATTATCTGCGTCCGTATCAAGGCTATGGGATTATTGGCATCTCTGAAAATTCCGGCAAGTCCATGTATAACGGCCTGCAAATGAGCTTGGAACGGCGGTTTTCAAAAGGGATTCAATTCGGAGTTGCCTATACTTTGTCCCGCACCAATGACGATGCTTCCAGTCTGACTGAGGTTCTGCCCAATGCCTTTGACGGCAAAGGCTACTACGGTATTTCTGACAACGACCGTCCCCATGTGCTTATCCTCAATTACATTTACGAAATCCCGTTCTTCAACAAAAGCTCAAATCGACTTACTAAGTCGATGCTCGGGGGTTGGGAGTTATCCGGAGTGAATCAATGGCAATCCGGTGGACCGCTCTCCATTCGCGAGGGCGTGGATTATGCCGGTGTTGGGCCGGGTTCGGGAACTCAATTCTGGAAAGTGACGGGCGATCCAAACTCAGTCACTCGCACGGAATTCAGCAGCTTCGCAGTGTGGTTTAATAAGGACGTTTTTGCCAAGCCTGATCTACGTACCTTTGCACCCTTCCAACGCAACATAGTGCGCAGCCCAGGTTTTTACAACTGGGATTTAGGCTTGCGTAAGAACTTTGCAGTCACCGATAAACAGAAGCTTCAAATGCGCTTCGAAATGTTTAATGTGTTGAACCATCCCAATTGGGGAGGGGCTAACGCAAATCCCACCAGCGGATCGTTCGGTCAGGTAACGACGAAGAGCGGTGAGCGACAACTGCAATTGGCGGTGAAGTACATCTTCTAGAGTTAGCCCGTTTCTGGACTCCCATATATTCTGGGCAAATCGCCATCCAATCGAAAGGTTAGGATAAGGAAGAACATGTCACCTAAAGCGCGAACCCTTTGCTTGATGTTGCTTGCCACGGTAACCGCACTGCCCGGGCAGGACCGCATGAAATCTCGGATCGACCCCAATCGGCGCATTGCCATCAAAGGGTCACGGAATCCCCGTGCTCTGGCCCAATTTGATCGTGGTCCGGTGGACCCTTCCCTGCAGTTGTCCTACGCTACACTACACTTCAAACCCTCGCCTGCCATCGACATGTTCCTTAGCGAACAACAAAGTCCCTCATCCCCGAACTACCATCTCTGGTTGACTCCGGAGCAGTTTGGCGATCACTTTGGTCTCACTAAAAATGACGTCACCCAGTCCGCTGATTGGCTGAAGTCGGAAGGGTTGACCGTGCACGATGTGGCCCGTGGTCGCAACTGGATCACCTTCAGTGGAAGTGCCCAGAAAGTGGGGCGGGCATTTCGAACCGAGCTCCATCATTACCAGGTTGACGGGCAAACTCACTTTGCCCCTGTTAGCGAGCTTTCCGTACCCGAAGCTCTGCAACCGCTGGTGAGTGGAATTGTCGGGCTCGATGACTTCGAACCGGAGTCGTTGTTGCGGCGATCTTCAGAACAACCGGCCTACAACATCGGCACTACGCACTATCTGGCACCCGATGATTTGGCAACCATTTATAACATTACTTCGCTGTATCAAACGGGGATCGACGGTACCGGTCAGAAGTTAGCGGTCATCGGCAGAACGGCTGTCGATTTGGAAGACACTCGCGCTTTTCGCCGCAGATTCGGGCTACCTGCCAACGATCCTCAATTGTTGTTGTTCGGAACCGATCCAGGTAAAACTGCCGATGAAGGGGAAGCTAATCTTGACCTGCAATGGTCCGGTGCAGTGGCCCGTAACGCCACCATTATTTATGTCTATTCCAATTCCGTCCGTACGTCCGCGCAATATGCTGTTGACCAAAATATTGCTCCGGTAATGACTTACAGTTACGGAGCTTGTGAACTTACTACCAATGCTTCCCAGCGTGGAGTTGCACAGCAGGCCAACGCCCAGGGCATCACCTGGATGGTCTCATCGGGTGATGCCGGTTCGGCCACTTGCGATACCACCTCGCCAACTCCGCAGGCTTCCAAGGGCCCAACCGCAAGTTACCCGTCCACCTTGCCGGAAGTGACAGCCGTGGGCGGTACGGAATTCAACGAAGGAAGCGGAAACTATTGGAATACTTTGAACACTGCCAACCTTGCTTCTGCCCGATCTTACATCC
>JAYWBH010000009.1:0-8517 GCA_043781815.1 Bryobacterales bacterium
ATAAATCAATCCAAACATGGCGCTGGAAAGTGCAAAGGTCCAAAAGGCGGGGGAATGCATTGCTTGGGCTAGAGTCATCCCCGACCAATCATCGTCTTCAAGAATCAGCTCTGCTTCCTCTGGCCGATTGCGAACAAACAGCCAGCACAGGGGAGTTAATCCTAAAATCAGAAACCAGCCAATGTAAGACCACGCCACGCGCCAACCCGAATGCAGAATGGCCTGACCAGTGATAGGAAATGCGGTGATGAATCCCACTCCTACCAGCAGCGAATAAATTCCCATAGCTGAATTTAAGCGTCGCGAAAACCATTTGCCGACTAACGCCAGGCTCACAACAGACAGTGCACTTTGCCCCAATCCGCGCGTCAGTGTGATGGCGATACACATGGCTACCAATGCTGAGGTTCCGCTCATGGCAAGCACCGTGACGCCCAATGCCAATGCCGTAAAGGTGAGCACAACCCTTGCTCCGAATCGATCTACCAGACGGCCCACCGGAAGGCAGAACAAGGCTCCGATCAACGTCGCAATCAGGTTGATGGTGGCGTAATCGACGCGGTCCAGGTGTAGGTCGCGCAACAGCGGCTCTGTCACTAAACCAAGGCCCTGCGTGCGTCCAGGCAATGTGCCTACCATCGCCAATGCGGCGATGATCAGGTTGACCCATCCGTAATACAATTTACTTTTCATTTTGCCATTGAGCTTGCGACCTCTTCCACCCAGCGGCTATTCACAAACCATTCATAGGTGGAAGCAATGCCCTGTTCCAAATGAATCCCCGCCGTCCAACCAAGTGCATTCAGGCGCGAGACATCCAGCAACTTTCGCGGCGTACCATCGGGTTTCGTGCCGTCCCATACGATTTTTCCTTCATATCCTACTGTTTTGCCGATGAGCGTGGCCAAATCGGCGATGGTGATATCGGTTCCCACTCCAACGTTCAGAGGCATTCCGTCATCGTAATGATGCATCAGATAAACAGCCGCATCGGCTAAATCATCTACGTGTAAAAACTCTCTGCGCGGAGTTCCGCTACCCCACACCACAACTTCCGGAACCCCTAACTTTTTCGCTTCGTGGAACTTGCGTATCAGCGCCGGTAGCACGTGGGACGTCTGCAAATCGAAGTTGTCCTGCGGGCCGTAAAGATTGGTTGGCATTAAACAGATAGCGGAAAACCCATACTGAATGCGGTAAGCCTGGGCCAGTTTAATGCCTGCAATTTTCGCGATTGCGTACCATTCATTGGTCGGTTCCAGTGGCCCACTCAAAAGGTATTCTTCCCGAATCGGTTGTTCCGATATCTTAGGATAAATACAGCTTGACCCCATGAATTGCAGCTTCTTCACCCCATGCCGCCAAGCGCTGTCAATTACGTTCAACTCAATGGCAAGATTCTCTCGTAGAAAGTCCGCCGGGAAGCTGCTATTGGCCAGAATGCCACCCACCTTCGCTGCCACCAGGAAGACATATTCCGGGCGTTCCTTTCCAAAAAATGAATCCACCGCGCGGGCATCACACAAATCCAACTCCGCGTGCGTTCGTACCAACAAATTGGTGAAGCCTTCCGCCATCAACTTACGGCAGATCGCGGAACCAACCAGACCCCTATGTCCTGCAACAAAAATACAGCTCGTTTTATCCATGGGTTTATCCATGCGACACGCCTCTTGGTTTAAAGTGGTGCCCGGCCCTTGTCAATGTCTGCTCCTGGCGCGCTAGCTCAAGGTCGTGATCAACCATCAGCCGCACCAGATTCTGAAAAGTCATCTTCGGGCGCCAGCCAAGTTTGGTCAATGCCTTGGTGCCGTCACCAAGCAGATGGTCCACTTCCGTCGGCCTCAAATATCGCGGATCCAGTTCCACGACTTTCCGCCAATCCATTTCCAAAAACTCCGCCGACAAATTCAAAAACTCTTCCACCGAGTGGGATTCGCCAGTGGCAATTACAAAGTCTTCAGGGGTTGGCTGTTGAAGCATGAGCCACATGGCTTCGACATAATCCCCGGCATAGCCCCAATCGCGACGAGAATCAAGATTTCCCAGATAAAGTTTTTCCTGCAACCCCAACTTAATGCGACCTAGCGCTCTGGTGATTTTACGAGTCACAAAAGTTTCGCCACGACGATGCGATTCATGGTTGAACAAGATCCCGTTGCAGATGAACAGCCCGTAGGATTCGCGGTAATTCACCGCGTACCAATGCCCAGCCACCTTACTCACTGCATACGGACTGCGCGGATAGAAAGGGGTATTTTCGTTTTGCGGCGCAGGCGCGGCCCCAAACATTTCTGATGATCCTGCCTGGTAAAGTCGGACCTCTCGCTTGGTGTTGGTGACGTGATCACGCACTGCTTCCAGCAAACGCAGAGTTCCGGTGGCCACCACGTCGGCGGTATATTCCGGCTGATCAAAACTTACCCGGACATGCGATTGCGCTGCCAGGTTATAAATTTCATCAGGCTGAACGCGCTCCAATATACGACGCAAAGAAGAACCATCGGTGCTGTCCCCATAATGAAGCAACAGGTTTGCACCGCTTTCATGCGGGTCTGCGTAAATGTCATCCAGACGGTCAGTATTAAAGGTGGAGGCTCGTCGAACAATGCCATGCACTTTGTAACCCTTGTCCAGAAGAAACTCCGCCAGAAACGATCCATCCTGACCCGTGATGCCTGTAATTAGTGCGCGTTTGATGTTCATTTCCATTCGATAAGCCTGATTATAACTGTTACTAGCTGAACTAGACATAGCGGATGCAGCGAATCGTGGAAATCGCGAGGGAGCGGTGTTTGAACCTTGAGGCGACAGCAACCGACTCCCTCGCGGTCGCGGCTCGGTATCGGATGCTCGTTCGTCTTCACCTTTATGTCGCGCATTGACAAAATTATTGGTGACCAATGAAAAGTGATGAATCTTTTTTCACCGAAACGATATACTAACTTCCTCAGGCAAACATCAATGACAACCGGGCGCTGGCAACAAATTAAAGCCATATTCGACGACGCTGTGGAATGTGACCCGGGCTTGCGCGCTGCCTTTGTCCGCCAACAATGCGAGGATGACGAAGAACTGCTGCGCGAAGTGGAATCACTTCTGGCCGCCGATAACGCCACTGTTGCTGCAGTTCTGCAAACCAGCATCATCACTCAAACAAAACTTGTTTTTAAGGATCGATACGAAATTCTAAAAGAGCTGGGCCGTGGCGGCATGAGTGTAGTCTACCTGGCTGCAGACCGCCAACTGCTTTCGAAGAACGTTGTCATCAAAGTGCTGCTTGAGGAAACCAGCCAGGATCCATGGATGCAGCAAAAGTTCATGCAGGAAATGGAAGCCTTAGCGCGCATTGATCATCCTGGCGTGGTGGGCGTGCTGGATACCGGGTTGACCGTTGGTGGCCAGCAGTTTTTGGTGATGCAGTATGTGGAAGGATCAACCCTGCGCACTGCTATTACGCCTGGCGGAATGAGCCCCATCCGCGCCGCAGGCATCATTCGACAAATCGGATCGGCGCTGGCCGCAGTGCATGAAAAAGGGGTCTGGCATCGTGATTTGAAGCCGGAAAATATTATGCTGCAGCGGCTAAGTGGGGAAGATCACGTCAAGCTAATCGACTTTGGTATCGCTGGCATTCAGAACTCGCAATTTCGTGGTAGGTCCACCAAAGTGGCCGGTAGCTTGCGTTATATGGCACCAGAGCAGTTCGCGGGGCAAGCCTGCGCCGCCAGCGATACTTACGCATTGGCTGTGATGGCTTACGAACTGCTCACCGGCGCGCTTCCCAAACCCCTGGACGAAAGTGCTTCCGATTTGCGCCCGCATCCTCTTCCAGAAGCCGTGGAACAATCCATCCGTAAAGCCTTGCAATTCCGCCCTGAGCTTCGTCACGGTGAATCAAGGGAATTCAGTGAAGAGCTGTATCAGGTTCTCACCGGTGACAAATCATCCCGCCGTTTGATTCACCCAGGCGAAGCGGAAATGGCCCATGTTTTATTTGGCGCACTGGAAGGTGCCGGGCCAGGCGAACTACAGCAAATCGTCCATAATTCGGCACAGTTCCGCACCGCAGAGCAGATGGGTGACATGGTCAGCGTGTCCACCAGCAGCGGTATGGCTATGGCTTTCTTTGGCGATCCAGCGGCCCCTGCTCGTTGCGCATTGGAATTGGCTGCCAGTGTAAAACTGAAATCGTATTTAAGATTACGCATGGGCATTCACACCGGCCCAGTGTTCCGCGCGACTGACGGAAATAGTGATGCGGACTTGGCCAGCGGCGGTATCGCCATGGCTCAACAAGTGATGGATTGCGGTGATGCCGGGCATATTTTAATGTCGAAAAGTGTGGCTGATGTGTTGTGTCAATTAAGCCAATGGTCGCCCTACGTCACAGACCTTGGGGAATGCACCACCAAGCAAGGTGTGAAGGTGCACCTGTGCAGTTTAGCCACCCCACAGGCAGGTAATTCCACTCGCCCTTTGAAACTGGAAGCCAGTAAAAAGGTGGGTTCGAAGGCCATCACAACGGTTTTGGCATTACTTATGGTTGGGTTCCTGGCGCTGGCTTTTTGGCTCGGTCGAATGGGCATAAAATCGCAATCTACGCAGGAACAGCCTTCCATCGCCGTACTACCGTTCCTCGATCTGAGCCCTGAAAAAGATCAGCTATATTTTTCCGACGGCATCACTGAAGAGCTGTTGGATGCCCTTACCAGGATTCCCGGTCTGCGTGTTGCAGCCAGGTCGGCGGCGTTTCGCTTTCGGGACAATAGTGAAAATGTCAGCGTGATTGGTAAACAGTTGAATGTATCCACGGTCCTTATGGGAAGCGTGCGCAAGCAGGGCAATCGTACACGCATAACCACGGAATTAGTTAAGACAGCAGATGGGTTCCATCTGTGGTCGAATACGTTTGAACGCGACATGAGCGATGTCTTCGCCGTGCAGGAAGAAATTGCCCGCGCCGTGATCACCGCATTGAAAATAACACTGGGAGAAAAGTGGATTGCTCCTACCGTCAAAACAACCAACGTGAATGCCCACAACGCTTATTTGCAAGGTAGAAGATTACTTTGGCTTGGCGATAAGTCGAATATTGAAAAGGCGATTTTATCCTTAAAACGGGCCATCCAGTTGGATCCCAACTATGCTCCGTCCTGGTTACAACTGGGCGAAGCACACAACGTCCAAACGTCCCGCGGTTATTTGCCTGCCGATATTGGCGGCCCGCTGGCCCGTGGTGAAATTGAGCGGGCTTTAACCTTGGACCCTGATTTGGCAGATGCCCACACCGCCATGGGTAGGCTGAAGATGCTCAACGATTTGGATTGGCTGGGTGCCGCAGCCTACTTCAGACGGTCACTGCAATTGGCTCCGGGGAAATCCTCTGCCATCAGTCAAAGCGCAAACCTGGCCCGGACCTTGGGGCACTTTGATGAGTCGGTTGCGCTGAGTCGCCAGTACATAGCAGCGGACCCGTTGAGCCCCGGCGGTTTCCACAATGCAGGATTAAGTTTCTATTCCGCAGGCTTGCTTGCCGAAGCTGTTGTAGCGTTCAAGAAGGCATTGGAACTTGCACCTGGCAAAGAGGTCACCCATGCTTCCTTGGCGGAAGTCTACCTGGCTCAAGGCCGTCTGCAAGAGGCGTTGGACGAAGCACGCGCTGAAAAAAATGTGGCGCTCAGCCTGTGGGCTCAAGCGTTGGCGCAATATGCTTTGCGACGAAATGCAGAATCCGACCTGGCACTGAAGACGTTGATTGAAAAATATTCTAAGGAAGCGCCATTTGAAATCGCTGAAGTCCACGCATTTCGTCAGGATAAGGATCAGGCGTTTGAGTGGTTGGAAAAGGCCTACGCTGCGCATGATTCCGGTCTTACTCAATTGAAGGCTGAGCCCACGCTGAAGAACCTGCATCAGGACCCTCGCTATACGGCCTTCCTCAAGAAGCTTCGGTTGTCCGATTGAAACAAGCTATACTAACGTGGTTTAAGGAGTCCATATGTCCCAGCCCGAAGGCGAAGTTACTCGCCTGTTAGCTGAACTCCGCGAAGGTAAGAAGGACGCAGTCAATCAACTGGTCCCGTTGGTTTACTCTGAACTCCGCAAAATGGCTGGGGCCTACATGCAACGCGAGCAATCCGGACATACGCTGCAAGCCACTGCACTGGTCAATGAAGCCTTCCTGCGCATGGCCGGTGGGGATGCCGGCAAATTGGAAAATCGTGCCCATTTCTTCGCCATTGCCGCCAATAGTATGCGGCAGGTGTTGCTGGATCATGCAAGGCACCGGCACGCTGCCAAACGCGGAGGAGACCATGCCCAGAAGGTGGATTTGGATGCAGAGCTACTGGTTGACCATAGCTCGCTGAATGACGTGTTGGTGGTGAATGAATTACTGGAGCGGCTGGAAAAGTTAGACCCCCGGCAAGGCAGGTTAGTGGAACTCCGCTTCTTCGCCGGTTTGACAACAGAGGAGACGGCAGAGGCCATGGGCGTCTCTCCGGCCACGGTGAAACGGGAGTGGAGGTCGGCTAAGGCTTGGTTGAATCGGGAGATGGCCGCAAAGTAAACTGACTTGTTCAAATTGTAAGCATTCTTTCTAACAATAAGAGACAATCCTTGTAATAGACAATCTCCTTTGAAACCATCCAATAAACAAACCCCTCACAAGATCAACCCGATTCAAGAATTTCTTCAGCGCTCCGTCTTCAAAGGAATAATATGGCAGGATTTGGTGATCCTGATCCTGTCCTGTATGGTTGCTGACGCTCTGTGGCATGACAACCTTTCCGCTCAATTTGGACTCATTGATGATCATGAAGTGGTGGAATGGCTAGGTGCCAAAAACGTTGTCACCTTGCAAGACGCCAAAGGGATCATCACTTCGTCAGAAGCATTTCACCCAGGCACCACCAGCCGCTATCGACCTACTTACTATATTCTTCGTTCGGCAGAGGCTTATTTTTGGGGCGGAAATCCGGAATCGTGGTACCAGACTCGTATGGTGTTGTTCGTGCTTAGTCTGGCGATTGCCTGGGCGTTGACTGCTCGTTTGGGTGGCTTGGGGATTTCCACGGTATTTGTTTTATATGCCTTAACCGCTCCCTATTGGGGACCAATATGGGCCATGCTGGGGCCAGCCGAAACTTACGCCTGCGCAGGTTTGGCACTGTATTTTTTAGGCTTCTACATATGCTGGAATGCGGCGGATGATCACTGGCGGGAAGGTGGTTGGGCCCTTGTATTTTTGGGTACGCTACTCAGTGCAGGATCAAAAGAGAACTTCGTTCTTCTTATTGTCCCAACGCTATACCTGGTTTGGGTGCAGTACAGGGCAGGACGAATCAGTAAGGACCACGCAATATTTCCGCTGTTAAGTATTGGCTTTTGCCTGTTTGTGGGCATCTCTGTAGCTCAGGGAAACAGGTTGATCAAACAAGATATTTATGCCCAACCAGTGGATTCCGGTCGCCTGAAACCACTCCAAAGTGAACTCAGCCTGGCCAACCCGGCACTGTGGATTTTCCTGCTTATTCTTCTGGCGTCAGGCGTTCTGCTGGTATTGAGCCAGGATAAGAACTCCAAAGAACAAGTGAAAAGATTCTTCGCGAAAGTCATGCTTATGGATCTGACTTTGTATGCATGTTACGCGTCGCTGATTGTCGTTTATAACGGTATTTGGGGCATGGACAGTCGGTACGCTTTCCCTGGTGAGTTGATCCTGCTGGCGATGGCTGCCTACCCGCTTTTCCTTTTTTTATCCACACAGGAATTACCAGGCAGAGCTTATATGAAATACCTCAGAGTGTGTTTGGTGATTTGCGGCTTCTTGTTAGTTGCTTACAAAGGATTCGGCAAGAACCAACAGTTCGCCAAAACAAATTCTTCGCGTACGCAAACGCTGCATCAGGTGATTCTTCGGGGCAAGGCTGCCGCTTCGGAAGACGCTGGGGCAGCCATGATCTTATACACAAGTAACTTGAGTGACTTTGAAGCCATTTACGCAGTGCGTCGATACTTAGTCAATGCAGGCGTGAAAAACCCAGTGATGGTTGAAAAAGCGCCGGACTATGGCACTGGCGGATTTTCCGCAGAACTGGCCCCCCGCCTCATGAAATCGTTGGACGACATGGTAAATGGCGACAGTGGATTCACTCCCCGCAATTCCCTAAAGGAAAATCAGTTTTGTTACTCGATTGGATTCACTGCCGTTCCTAACAGCGGCAAATGCAAGTCACTAGGAAAAGTATCGCCATAGCGGTTGGCCGCGAAGGACTTCCTCCCGGTTGGGCATCGCTGATGCTGGCGGTCTTGGTCATCGGCGGTGCCGCAAATGTTGACCTTAGGATTGATCGGCTATTATGTCGGTATGACCTTTCAGGAAAGCAAGCGACGGCCACTTTATTTTGTGAATAAGCGCTTGAGTACACTGGATTCCCATCATGATTGATTGGAGCCAACGCAAAGTTTTGGTGACAGGTGCCGCTGGTTTCATCGGCAGTCAACAGTAAACGT
>JAYWBH010000010.1:0-2775 GCA_043781815.1 Bryobacterales bacterium
AACGGTTCAAGTAATTCCCCACGTCACCAATGAAATCAAGGCCGGCATCCAAAAAGTTTCTCACGATGTGGATGTAGTGATTGTGGAAATTGGCGGCACTGTTGGCGATATTGAAAGCTTGCCGTTTCTGGAAGCCATCCGCCAGGTGCGCCACGAAAAGGGTCGCGATAACGTAATTTTCGTCCACGTGACGCTGGTCCCCTGGATTGCCGCAGCGCATGAATTGAAGACCAAGCCCACGCAGCACAGCGTGAAAGAGCTGCGCGCAATCGGGATTCAGCCAGACATTCTGCTGTGCCGTACGGAGCGGGAAATTCCTCAAGACATGAAGGAAAAAATCGCACTGTTCTGCGACGTGGAAACCGATTCCGTGATCGCCGCCAGTGACGTTGAAAGTGTTTATGAAGTCCCGGTAGTGTTCGCTGAACAGAAGGTGGATGAAATCATTCTGCGCCACCTCAAATTGGAAACTGCACCGCGTAATCTTACCAAGTGGAACGACATGCTGCATCGTATGCGCAACCCTGTGGATGAAGTGGATATCGGCGTGGTTGGCAAATATGTGGAGTATGAAGATTCCTATAAGAGCCTGAAAGAATCGTTGCTGATTGCCGGGCTTTCGCATCAGTTGAAGGTGAATATCCATTGGATTGAAGCAGAAGATTTGCATTGGCCGGAATGCGCCGCAAAACTGAATATGTACGACGGCATTCTTGTTCCAGGGGGATTCGGGAAGCGCGGGATAGACGGCATGTTGCAAGCCATCCGCTATGCACGGGAAAGCAAGGTTCCCTATTTCGGAATCTGTTTGGGTATGCAGACGCTGGTGATTGAATTTGCGCGCAATGTTTGCGGTATGGCTCAGGCAGATTCCACAGAGTTCGAACCAGCCACGCCAGAACGCGTCATTTACAAATTGCGTGAATTAAAAGGTGTGGATGAATTGGGTGGAACCATGCGCTTGGGTGCCTATCAATGTGAGCTGGCGGAAAATAGTTTCGCCCGCGCCGCTTACGGAAAGCCATCCATTAGTGAACGGCATCGTCATCGCTATGAGTTCAATCGGGAATTTGAAAAGACGCTGACCGATCACGGCTTGCGGCTAACCGGACAAACGGAAGATGGGCTATATGTTGAAATTTGCGAGATTGCCGATCATCCCTGGTTCCTCGGTTGCCAGTTTCATCCCGAGTTCAAATCCAAGCCGCTGGAACCGCATCCTCTATTCGTAGCCTTCATCGGAGCGTCTTACCAGGAACGTTTGCGCCGCACAGGTCGGTTGTTTGAAGCGCAGCAGCTAACCCATGCTCAGTAACGGAAGCCTGGCGCTAATCGCCGGGCCATGCGTGATTGAAAGCGAAGAGCACGTGCATTTTTTGGCACGAGAAATTCGAAGCATCGTTCCCGATTTTATATTCAAAGCTTCTTTCGATAAAGCCAATCGCTCCAGCTCTGCTTCGTATCGCGGACCGGGTCTTAAAGAAGGGTTGCGCATTCTTGCAGGATTAAAGCGCGATGGGTTCCGCGTGCTGACTGACGTCCACGAAACTTCTCAAGTTGAAGCCGTGGCCGAAGTTGTTGACATCATCCAGATTCCAGCTTTCCTTTGTCGCCAGACTGATCTACTGCTGGAAGCGGGTCGCACCGGTCGTACCGTGAATATCAAGAAGGGGCAATTTGTATCGCCACACGATATTCGGAATGCGGCAGATAAGGTAGCGTCCACGGGAAACCACGATATTGTTTTAACCGAGCGCGGTTCCAGCTTTGGCTACAACAACCTTGTGGTGGACATGCGCGGCTTGGTCATCATGCGCAGCTTTGGTTGGCCAGTGGTGTTCGATGCGACGCACAGCGTGCAGACCCCGGGCGGCCTGGGAACCAAGTCAGGTGGTCAGCCGGAGTTTATTGAACCATTGGCAAGGGCTGCCGTGGCGGTGGGAATCGACGGAGTTTTTGTGGAAGTGCATGAAGATCCAACAAAGGCACTTTCCGATGGCGCGAACGCGTTGCGATTGGATTTATTGGCGGCATTCTGGCAACAGATGCAAGCCATCAACCGAACGGTTGCGAAGCCTCCAACCGCCGCTGCGAAATAAACCAGTGAGGCTATAGAATCAAAGCATGCTCCATTGGCTGGTCGCCGGTATTGGTGACATCTCAACAAAACGGGCCAGCCCCGCAATCCAAGCGGAACGGCGTAGCGTTCTGCATGCCCTGCTCACCAGGCATCCAGAGAAAGCAGCCGCCTACCCCGACGCGAAAGTTTACACCAGTATAGAAGACGCGCTTGCCGACCCCATCATCAATGCCGTCTATATCGCCCTACCAGTATCGCTGCACGCACCCACGACGCATGCCGCACTGCGCGCCGGTAAACATGTGTTGTGTGAAAAGCCTGTGGCCATGAACTATAAACAGGCGCTGGGCATGGTGGAAGCGGCCAATGCTGCTGGACTCCGCTTCGGCGTGTCTTACTATCGGCGTATGTATCCAAAACTGCGTCGTGCCGCTGAGCTTTTGACGCAAGGTGTGATTGGCCGTCCGGTACTTGCCGAAGCGAACTGCCATAGCTGGTTCGACCAAACGGATGGTCCGCGGAATTGGTTTCTAAATCCTGAATTATCCGGTGGCGGCCCACTGTATGACATCGCCTCGCACCGCATGGACGCCTTCAATTTCCTGTTTGGCAATCCAGCTAGGGTGTGTGGACAAATTTCCAATGTGGTTCATCCTCGCGCAGTAGAAGATTCAGCCACTGTCATGATTGAATAT
>JAYWBH010000011.1:0-8500 GCA_043781815.1 Bryobacterales bacterium
AAACCAATGAGTCCGGCCTTCAGTCGCTCTTTACCAGCGCCCCGCACCAGTTCCGGTTTGATGATCTGAAATGCGGCTGCTGCTTTCGTTCCGGCAGAAAACAACTTGCGTCGGGAGATTTGGTTTGAGTCCATGCAGCAGTTAGTATATCGAACGAAGGACAATGAAAGAAAGATGAAACACGACGCAGCCGAGTTCCGTAAATTGGGTCACGAAGTAGTGGAGTGGATGGCCGATTATTTCGCTGATCCCGGCAGGTTTCCGGTGACTCCAACCATGCGTCCTGGAGATTTGATCGACCGGCTTCCCCGCAGCGGACCGCTGGCAGGCGAGCCTTTAGCACAATCCGTGGAAGATTTTTACAAACTGGTGATGCCTGCCGTAGTGCACTGGAATCATCCACGCTTCCTGAACTATTTCGGTTGTTCCGCATCAACCCCGACCGTGTTAGCGGAAATGTTGGTGAGCGTTGTGAATACCAATGGTTTTAACTGGACAGCCTCGCCAGCGGTGGCTGAGTTGGAAGAAGTAGCCCTTTCCTGGTTACGGCAATGGATGGGGGTCAGCTCAGATTTTTTTGGCATCATTTACGACACGGCTTCTTCAAGTACCCTGCATGCTTTGGCGGCAGCGCGCGAAGTATCCGACCCGGATTCGCGACAGAAAGGGACGCGCCCTGGCTTACGAATTTATTGTTCTGACCAGGCCCATTCCTCAGTAGACAAGGCAGTTCTAACGTTGGGAATTGGGCTGGATAATTTACAGAAAATCGAATCGGATGCGCAGTTTTCCATGAAGCCAGATTCGTTAGAGGCAAGGATTCAAGCTGACCTGGCGGCGGGGTTCCTGCCTTGTGCAATTGTGGCGACCATTGGGACTACATCCACAACCTCCAGCGATCCGCTGCGTGAAGTTTTGGAAATTGCCAAGAAATACAAACTGTGGCTGCACGTGGATACCGCTTATGCCGGGGTGACTGCAATGCTGCCGGAATATGCTGCCTGGTTCGACGGTTTGAACGGAGCTGATTCCCTTGTTGTGAATCCCCACAAATGGATGTTTGTGACAGTGGACACCAGCGTTCTTTATACACGGCATCCGGAAGTGTTGCGACGCGCGTTCACTTATAATCCGGAATATTTGACTTCGTCTCAGGACCCACGGGCAGTCAATTTAATGGACTATGGATTTCAATTGGGCCGACGCTTTCGAGCAGTAAAGCTGTGGTTCGTCATGCGTTATTTCGGCCTCGAAGGGATGCAAAAAGTATTACGGGGACACATGGTGCTGGCCCGTAATTTTCAGGCGCTGGTTGCGGCGGATGAGCGATTTGAATTGACGGCCCCCACGCCATTTTCCACCGTGTGCTTCCGGTTGAAGGGTAGTGATGCTGTGAATCGGGAACTGGTGGCACGTGTGAACGCAACCCACGATACCTTTATTTCACAGACCATCTTGCATGGGCGGTTCTGCTTGCGTGTGGCAGTCGGGAATCTTGCTACGGAGCAAGAAGATATAGAAGCCGTCTGGCAACTGATCCAGCGCGAAGCCGGTTCCGTCCTATAACCGATCCAATTTTTCACGAGCGTAATTCAGCGACGCCACAACGTTTTCTTCTTCCACCCGAAGCTGTGCATCTTTATCCAAACCAGTGGTGCGGGGCAACGGTTTTGCTGGCTTATTGGCTCGCACCATGCTCAATGTGCGGGCCATGGCCAGCCCATTCCGATCTGGAAAAGTGGCCCAATACTTGTCTGTCAAACAGGGCACTTCCAAAGGATCACGGGTGATCATCTCTAGTGTGAGCTTAGTCTTGGGTCGGGCTTTTCGAATGATGGAGGCTATCTTTACCACATCTAACATTCCTGTTCCCATCACCATTTCTGAAAGAAGAAAGCCTTTTGGATACTCATCCACAGCCATGTCTTTCAAGTGAGTGGACACCACATAGGGCGCGATTTTTTCAACCAGTTCCATGGGGTCGTCCAGCAAAGAAATATTGTTGCCGGTATCAAGGCAGGCACCCATGTAAGGCCCAGCGTATTTCCCAAGAATTTTCAGATACTCTTCAGCAGTCCAGTCCTTATGATTTTCCAGAGCTAAGGGAAACTGCAAGCGTTCGGCGATGCGCACAGCCTTTTCCACGGAGGTCCATGAGCGATCTACAAACTGCTTCCAATCGGCCAGCGTGGCAAAGGTTTCATACCGACGTCCACTCAGGCATCCGACGCGCATGGCCAGTGCCCCAGCTTCCTTTGCGGCAACCATCGCCTTTTCAAACGGCGCAGTATCTGCCCCTGGCAGTGCCCCCATGGTTTCGAAATACATGCCGTAGCGTTCGCAACGTTCCCGAATACTTTTGCCGAATGCAGGCTCCAGATTCGACAGCGAAATCTGGATGCCACCAGCACCTAGGTCGTGCATGTGCTCCAGAAATTCTGAGGTGTCACGATATCTGCGGAAGCTCAAGTAGCAGGTAGCAGCCACGCCCATCTGCGATTTCGTAGGTGCGGCCAGAGCCACTGAAGCTGCGGCAGACGCGGCTAAAAATGTACGACGCATCATAAATTGAAACTCCTTAAAACTTGATCCCACGGTTTGCGATAAGGGCGTACCAGCATTTTCGATGCTTCTGTGTCACCGATGATATCTTCCTTAATCGGATCCCAGCGCAACTTGCGGCCCAAGCGCAAGGACAGGTTCGCCAGGTGACAAGTGACAGCCACGCGATGACCATCTTCGACGTCGGATATAGGACGCTGCCGGGTCTTAATGCAATCGAGAAAATTGCGAACATGCAGATCGAACTGCTGCGCACCAGATCCTTTTTCCTTCACTGCTTCCGTCCAGGGTGTGGGCTTGAAATCTGATTTCTTGGGACCGCCACCAGGATGCCCTTGAAACTGAGGAATGGCGCTGGCAGGATCGACACTCATGTCGGGAGCAATTTCAAATCCAGAGCGATCAATTCCCAGGCTGCCTTTGGTGCCGTAGAATTCCAGACCGCCGCCCAGGCGCTTGCCCAGACTTGTTTCACGATGAGACCATGTAGCGTTAAACCCAGGGTATTCCAGCAGTGCATCTTGTGTGTCGGGGGTCTCGCCATCATCTTCCAGTGCGAACCTTCCTCCAATAGAAGTTACCGAAGTTGGTCCCAAAACTTTCAGATACCACTGCATAATGTCAATGGAATGTGCCCCCAGGTTGGTCATCTGACCACCTGAATAATCCCAGAACCAGCGGAAATGATAAATGCCGCGATGTGGACTGTAAGGCCGCGCAGGCGCAGGGCCCAGCCACATGTCGTAATTGAAATCGGAAGGGGTTGCCGATGGCGGTGGGACACCGAAGCCGGGCATAATGTTGCGTGTAGATTGCATCCGAACGCTGACCACTTTGCCGATAGCGCCATCCTGAATCAGTTTCTTCGCCTGCTGATAGTGCAGTCCACTGCGCTGCTGTGTGCCGGTCTGCACCACGCGATTATATTTACGGGCAGCCTTGGTCATCCAGCGACCTTCGGCCACAAACAACGTCAGCGGTTTTTCAACATAGACGTCTTTTCCAGCGGCGCAAGCCATGATAGTCATCATGGTATGCCAGTGATCGGGTGTAGCAACAACTACTGCTTGAATGTTCTTATCGTCCAGCAGACGGCGGAAATCGGGATAGGCCTTGGCATTGCCACCGCACGCTGCAACGCCTTGTTCCAGGCGCGGTTGATAGGTGTCCGACATGGCTGCCATGTCCACGTCTTTTTGATTCTTGAAATCAAAAACATGTTGCGCACCAATCAGACCATAGCCGATGAAGCCAACTTGAACACGGTCATTAGCACCAAGAATGCGAGAGTAGGATGCAGCGGTGGTGGCGGCAAGAAAGGTTCGGCGTGTGGAAGTCATCACGGGGATTCTATCACTCGCGGCGGGGGGTTCGCGAGTGATAGTTGCCCTTTGGTTTTAGGTTTCTTGTTACGTGAAAGCAGCAACTGTTATGGTGGCAATCGCTCCACCAACTTTTTCCCCACCGGTTGCATCGAATATCCAGTGAACGCCAAGGAAGATTCGGCTGACACTATTTTGGTCAATGGCTTCTTTCAAGCTGAACGTTTGCTCCCACCGGGGCCGGACGATTCCTTCGTTATCGGTGGTTGTTCCATTGAATTCATCGGAGGTGAATTGCACGTTGATATTCTTGGTGGTTTTTTTAACCAAGCCCGCGAAAGTCTCAAAGCATGCCGAACCGAAAGTGGCATGGCCTGAAGGGTAAGCAGGGAAATTGGGAGTGAAGTTATCACCATCCGCTCCGGGCTTCGGCACCGGATTGTTGCTTTTAGGAGCGCCTAAAGGCAACCAGAAGGGATCACCTTGATGCTTGCGGTGTGTATTCCCATCCCCATTCCCAGTTGGACCCCAACCTTTCTCCGCTTCACGAATAGCCACGACCGGACGCCACAAGTCGTATTTATATTTCCAATGCCAGGCCGCAATACCAGCGTCGGCCATTGCGGCATTAATCGCAGCCAAAACGTTGACTTGATCTTTGTGCGGCAGACTCTGAAATTCGGTGGTCTTGACGATCACTTGGTTGTAAAGACGGGGTGGAGTTCCAAGTTTATTTGAGCCATCGTAGCCCCAAAAAAGGCCAACCGCAGCCTTGTGTTGAAATTCGTGATTTCTTTGCGCTATGTTGTCACGCCCACAGACAAATACCTGATCGAACGCATCTGCATACTGCTTGGTCGTCAGCTTCGGATAGTGTTCTAACGGAGCATCCATGGCAACATTGGCGAGCACGAAGGGCGTCACTTTCCCCCACTTACGACCAAGGGTCGGCATTTTACTCACTGGATCCGCCCGGTGGCGCCCTACATCCTGACTATACATCGTGTCAGTTTGGGGCAACGCTGAACCATCGTTTACACGGCTGTCCAACCATTTGTCTGCAATCGACGCGCCATATGTTAACGCTGCAGGATTTGCTCCAGAGGTAGAAAACAAAGCTACGTCGTTAATGTAGGGTAGAAAATCTGGATAGAGAATAGAAGCCGCGCGGATGCCAGCGCCCAACACTGCTGCTTTGCCTGCATCATCCGTGGTTGGAAGCCCTGAGGGTGGATTTGGAAGTCCAACCAGCTTCGGTGGATATGCCGAGGTCACCTTGGCATAGGCATCGCGCGCTGCCAAGTGAATGATTGCCAGGGCACGAGATGTCTTCGTTGGACCTCCGTTCGATGGGTTATGCCCGTCACTGAAGTCTTTTGCAACTAGCTCGAGGGCCATCGCGTTAATAACCAAAATGCTCATTCGTGCTCCTTCACCACACATAATTCAAGACCTGCATTGAAGCAATGAAGATCGTTGTTAATTGTAGTAGCGCAATCCGACTGAAAACGGGGCCAAAGTATTTAAAAATACTTTGACGCTGCCTCCTTGGTTTGATTCGCGGATTCATGAGTTATTGTGTGACAATAGCTCCACAGAGGTTCGTTTTACGACCTCAAAACTAATCCTGGAGATATCGGTAAGATGGCAAACCTGTTGGCGCGAAAGCCCTTGAAACTGCTTTTGGATGAGGCTCGAGAATCCGGTGAGCATAGCCTGAAGCGAACCCTTGGCGTGCTGCAACTGACGGCCCTGGGAGTGGGTGCAGTCATCGGCGCTGGCATCTTTGTGATGGCCGGTTTGGGTGCTCATTACGCCGGGCCGGGATTGATGTTGTCCTTCGTCCTATCGGGATTGGGCTGTGCATTTGCCGCCATCTGCTATGCCGAATTTGCCGCCATGATTCCCCTGGCAGGCAGCGCTTACACCTATGCTTACGCCACCCTGGGCGAGATTTTTGCATGGATCATTGGGTGGGATCTTACGCTGGAATATGCCATGGGTGCCAGCACAGTTTCATCCGGTTGGTCTAACCACTTCATTGAACTACTCAATATTTTTAACATCAAAATGCCGCTATGGCTTTCCTACGATCATTGGACTGGGCTGCGAACGGCTGAAGCAGCCATCGCCCGCGAAATGGCTGCGGCATCTGATTCCACGCTGGTCCCAGGGACCCAGGCGTTTCTCACGAAAGTATCGGCAATCACTGCCGAGCATTCCCCGGTGCTGGTCCAAAAAGCACACGACCTGTTAGGCGCGCCTCAAATTTTCGGGATGGAGATTGGCTTCAATCTTCCTGCATTTCTGATTGCACTGGTGATCACCGCCATCCTTGTAAGAGGAATCAAAGAAAGTGCTCAATTCAATTCAGCCATTGTGATTGTCAAGGTAGCGGTGGTGCTTTTCGTGATCGGCCTGGGCATCACCTACGTGGATACATCCAACTGGGGACATGACTGGGCAACGTTTGCGCCCTTCGGCTTTTCAGGAATTGGCGCTGGTGCTGCGTACATCTTTTTCGCCTACATCGGCTTTGACGCTATTTCTACCACTGCCCAGGAAGCCAAGAATCCGCAACGCGATTTGCCAATAGGCATCATCGCTTCCTTGCTCATCTGTACGGTGCTGTATATCTCAGTGGCCGCCATTCTAACTGGCATGGTGCCCTGGCGTGAAGTCAACATTGAAGCCCCTATCGCTCGCGCTTTTCTGGATCGAGGCTTGGTTGGCGCATCGCACATTATCACGGTAGGCGCTCTGGCCGGGTTGACCAGTGTCATGCTGGTCATGTTACTTGGACAAACCCGCGTGCTTTATGCAATGGCCAACGATGGCTTGTTGCCAAAGAAAGTTTTCGCTGAAATTCACCCCACGTATCGCACACCCTGGAAGAACACCATGCTGGTGGGCCTGCTGGCGGCCATCGTCGGCAGTGTGACTCCCATTGACGATATCGGCAAGATGGTGAACATTGGCACCTTGCTAGCATTTGTGATTGTCTGCGTAGCGGTGATCGTATTGCGACGCACAGATCCAGATCAGCCTCGCCCCTTCCGCACACCAATGGTTCCACTGATTCCAATTCTTGGCATCATTTTTAATGGCTACATGATGTATGAACTGGGATGGGTAAACTGGGCCAGATTGATTATTTGGCTGGCCATCGGGCTGGTTGTGTATTTTGTATACGGCGTCAAAAACAGCCGCGTACAAGCTGCGCTAAAGTAACGCTCCCGGAGCATTATGAACAATATTTACGATTCAGGCGACGCATCGCTGTTCGACGTGCGCACTCATCTTCCTGGCCCCAAGGGTGCACTTCCAATCACTGTGGAAATGCTGTTGCAACGGCCTTCTGGTGACCTTTTCGGTTGGACCCAGAATGCCGGAATGGGCTGGGACCCATCCAAATTAGCTGGCGGAGATTTTCTATTATTGAGCACCCATGGCGGCATTCGCGCCGCTGATGGCAAGCCCATCGCACTCGGTTATCACACCGGCCACTGGGAAGTGGGGCTGCTGATGCAAGCTGCCGCCGAAGAGCTGAAGCAGGCGGGACGAGTTCCGTTTGCTGCATATTGTACCGACCCTTGCGACGGCCGTTCCCAAGGCACAACCGGCATGTTCGATAGCCTGCCATACCGCAACGATGCCGCAATCATTTTCCGTCGCCTGATTCGCAGCCTGCCCACACGTCGTGGAGTAGTGGGGATCGCCACATGCGATAAGGGCCTTCCTTCAATGATGATGGCCTTGGCCGGCACGCCCGATATGCCTTGCGTGCTGGTGCCCGGTGGCGTCACATTAGTAGCCGAAGATGGGGAAGATGCCGGGAAAGTGCAGACCATTGGCGCGCGTTTTTCACATGGTGTAATTACATTGCAAGAAGCGGCGGAGATGGGTTGCCGCGCTTGTGGGTCACCCGGTGGTGGTTGCCAATTCCTGGGCACTGCTGCTACCGCTCAAGTGGTTGGCGAGGCGCTGGGCATGTCTTTGACGCATTCCGCACTTGCTCCATCAGGACATCCCCTTTGGCTGGACATGGCTCGTCGTTCCGCGCGTGCGGTGATGCATATGGAAAGCGAAGGGCTGAATATGCGCGATATTCTAACCCCGGCTGCGTTGGAAAATGCCATGGTAGTTCACGCCGCGTTTGGCGGCTCCACAAATTTGATTTTGCATATTCCCGCCATCGCTCATGCTGCAGGATTGCGTCGACCAACAGTGGATGACTGGGCTCGTATCAACAAAGAAGTGCCGCGAGTTGTGGATGCCTTGCCTAACGGACCTCGGAATCATCCCACAGTGCAAGTGTTCCTGGCTGGCGGCGTACCAGAGGTGATGCTGCACCTGCGTCGCGCAGGTTTGCTGAATTTGACAGCACTCACAGCATCGGGCCAGACACTGGGTGCATCGCTGGATTGGTGGGAGCAAAGCGAGCGACGCGTTTCCTTGCGCAAGGTGTTGAAGGAACGTGACGGGATTGATCCGGAAGACGTGATTATGAGCCTTACGGGTGCCAGGTCACGCGGGCTGACGTCGACGGTCTGTTTCCCCAAAGGCAATTTGAGTCCCGATGGTTCGGTGATTAAGAGCACTTCCATTGACCCAAG
>JAYWBH010000012.1:0-8495 GCA_043781815.1 Bryobacterales bacterium
TGACCGCCTGACCCTGCTACAACTAAGAGAATGATTCATTCCATTATCGTCGGCACGGCTGGACACATTGACCATGGCAAGACCGCTTTGGTGCGTGCCCTGACGGGTATTGATACGGATCGACTCGTAGAGGAAAAGAAACGCGGCATTTCCATTGAATTGGGCTTTGCTCATCTGGATATTGGCGAGACACGCATTGGGTTTGTAGATGTTCCGGGTCATGAACGTTTTGTCAAAACTATGCTGGCCGGGGCCACTGGGATCGACTTACTGCTTTTTGTAGTTGCTGCTGACGAATCAATCAAGCCGCAAACTCGTGAACATTTCGACATCTGCCGCCTGCTGGGCATTCCTCAAGGCATTGTGGTGCTGACCAAGATGGATGCCGTGGATGCTGACATTCTGGACCTGGTCAAGTTGGAAGTGGAAGAGTTTGTGGAGGGAAGTTTTTTGGAGGGTGCACCCGTAGTTGCAGTGTCAGCCAAGACAGGGGAAGGAATTGCAGAATTGCGGACCAGCATAGCTACCGTAGCGGCGCAGACTCCAGCGAAAGAGGCTCAGCGATATTTCCGGCTGCCCATTGATCGCGTATTTAGTATGAAAGGTTTTGGAACAGTGGTGACGGGCACAGCCACTTCGGGTGTAGTTACTGTGGAACAAGACGTGGAGTTACAACCTGGAGGTGCCCGCTTCCGTGTGCGCGGTGTTGAAGTGCACGGAACGGCTGCCAAACGGGCACGTGCCGGGCAAAGAACAGCATTGAATCTCGCCGGGGAAGGTGAGATTTTGCGCGGACAAGTAGTCACGGAACCAGGACGTTTTGAAACCACACGTCAAGCGGATTGTAACTTCCAGTTACTAACTGGTTCAAAGCCATTGAAGCATCGCGCACCAGTCCATTTTCATGCAGGGACGGCGGAAACGATTGCCGAAGTGCGGCTGTTCGGGGACTCTGTGCTGGCACCGGGCAGTTCAGGCGTGGTGCGGTTTCACCTGCGTGACCCAATGTTACTGTTGCCGGGGGACCGTTTCATTGTGCGAAAGTTTTCACCAGTGGCGACGATTGGTGGAGGGCAGGTTATCGACCGAGATGGCCCCAAGAAACCCTCGCCGGAAAGGATTGAGATTTTCCGTCATGGGTCGTTGACAGACCGGCTGCGGCAATTGGTGAAGGAGGCGGATGGAGGAATGGATTTGGCGGGATTGGTGCGTCGTACTGGGGAAACTGCCGCGGAAATTGAGCGTGCTATGGATCCAGTAGGTACGCTGAAGTTGCAGCAGTGGTTCGTGAATGCGGAGTGGTTTGCTGCAGCTCGCCAACGGATTGAAAAACGATTGGCAGCATTTCATAAAGAGCAACCGTTAGCCCCTGGAATGCCTCGTGAGGAAGTGCGATCCCGTGAGTTGGGGTCGGTTCCAGTAACGGTTTTAGATGCCATTCTGAACTCTGCGAAAACGGTGGTGAGTGAAGGAGAGAACTTGCGCCTGGCATCGCATAAACTGCATTTGCAGCAGGATGAAACACAGGCCCTGGCCAAGATTGAAGCAGCGTTTGTGACTGCCGGATTGGCGGTGCCCTCAGTGAATGATGTGTTGGCGGCGAGTGGCGTGGAACTAGCGCGGGCACGTCCGCTACTGCAAATTCTATTGCGGCAGCAGAAGCTGATCAAGATTGGGGATGAGTTGGTATTTCATCATTCGGCGTTGGAGCAGTTGAAGCAGATTCTGGCGCAGCATAAGGGCGAACGGTTCCCGGTGGGAGTGTTCAAGGATTGGACTGGAGTGTCCCGTAAGTATGCGATTCCGCTACTTGAATATTTGGATAAGATGCGGTTGACTAGGCGTGAGGGTGATGTCCGGGTGGTGTTGTAGGCATGAGTCTATCCGCATCCTAAGGAAAAGCGAATCGCAACGCAGACTTCCTGCATACGCTCTGTACTTAGACTGGTGACACGTCGCACTAAACGGTCTTGCGACAACGTCACTAGATTGTGGAGATTGATCGCGCAGGTCCCCTTCATTCCATCCTCAGTGTTCAAGAGCACCTCCGATGGAACGCCACGGATGGTTGAAGTGATTGGTGCCACGGTTATTGTATTTAGATGACCAATCGCCGCATGGCGAGTGATTACAAGGACAGGCCTCTGTTTGTCCGGCGGGGTGAATCGGCAAAGGTAGACATCCCCACGGATTAATCTTCGGGCCATACTGCCGCATTCTCCCAAATAAGAAACTCCTTCTCACGCTGGGGTTGGGCCAAGTATCCTTTCCTATCCTTTTCCTCTAATTCCAATTCGTGCAGCCGCTTCAAGTGATGCCTTAATGCTTCGCGAATCAAGGCGGACCGATTCATCTTCTGACGCTTCGCCGCACTATCCGTTGCTTTTAAAAGCTTAAGTTCAAGTACGACTTGGATTGTTTCCATGTGGAGTCTTATCCACAGTATACTCCACAGTCTAAAACTGACATAAATGGCAACTAAGCAATGAGTATGATTGTAGTGAACAAATTGTAAAAATGGGAATGCACATAAACTCGTTGGCGCTAGTTCTGGTTGCGATGGCCAGCGGCACACTCGTCTATGCCGAGATTGACTACACTCGCGAAGTGCTGCCTATACTCACTGCGCGTTGCCAGCCTTGTCATCAACCGCAAGCTCTGCTATCGCAGGGGGCCAAGTTGGTTGGTATGATCTCTGGCACTAAACCGGCCATGCCGAAATCTGGAGCACCGCTTACGGAGGCGCAGGTTAAGACCATCAGCTCTTGGGTCGCAGAAGGGGCAAGGCCGGGTGACCAATGGTGGTCCCAGCGTCCACTTGCCAAAGTCACGCCGCCCACGGCAGGACATCCGCTGGATTCGTTTATTGCTGCCAAGTTGAGTGAGATGAAGCTGTCCTCATCGGAACAGGCTGATCGGCGCACTTTGATCCGACGGTTGATTTACGATCTGCATGGTTTGCCACCAACGTTGGAACAAACAGAAAGTTTTCTAAATGACAAATCAGCAAATGCTTATGAACAACTAGTGGACCGGTTGTTAGCGTCGCCACGATTGACTTTCCGAAACAATGGAATTGATCGGCGGTTAACCGATGTGCACGGCCACGTGATCCACGAATTGTTGAGTTGAACTTAGCGCAACGATTTTTCTAACAACTCGAAGGCATTCAGCAGTGTGTTGGGATGGGTGACCAATAGAAGGCCCAGCGTTATTGGGCAAATCACGATCAGGGCAAGAACCCAACCAGTTGTGGGGCCAACACGCTTTGACTCAATATTGCGGCCTAAAAGGAAATTCACTCGCGCGGAAAATTCTAAACCATCGGTGATGATGCAGGACAACAAGAGCCCTGGTTGCGCTGGTCGCTTCCATTTTGCGATTCGGACTAAAGCTGCAGCAAGCAGCAAGCCACGTTGCGGATCACCTTCAATGGCTGCTTCATCGGCAGAGCGTTCCGAAATGCAAGACCAGGCATGCTCCAATCGCGCAAAGCCATCCATTCCTGGCAGCAGGCGGGGCAGCGTCAATAATACAAAACGCTTCAGGTTGTCGCAAGACGAAGTGTGAGCTCGTTCATGTTGTAAGGCAACTTTCAGTTCGTCTAGTGAGAGCAACGCAAGCAGTTTATCCGAGGCAATCAGTTGCGGACGAGTGATTCCTGCGACGGCTAGAAACGGTGATGGCGCGGGGATTTCCCAGACAGCAGTTGGCTCACCCTCAATCATTCTGGTTGTGGCTGCGCGTTGGCAGGCAGTTCGATAGCGCCAAGACCGATACACAGCGCTAAGTCCACGCTGAAGTGCTCCCAGAAATTGCAGCGCAAGGGTAATGGTGAGTCCGACGCATATGTAGCCGACCTGTTCCACAGCATGGTCTGGTTCCAACAATAAATAACAAGGTAGGCAGAGGCAGAGGACAACGAATAGGCTTGCCAGGAACGGGAGCATGCGCATCACGAACAGGAAACTTGCTCCCTGGCGAGCCTTCATGCGTTCGGCTAACCGCAATGCGCGGGGAGTCAGCAAGTGCAGTAGCAATCCCAAGGATAGGTGCACCATGAAAAATACTTCCCCACAGAGCAGCAACAAGCGCAATTCATAGGATGCGTTCATCGACTTGCTCCGGAATTTAGTTCTCTGCGTTTTTTACGAATTTCCTCTTCCAATTCATCCAGCATGTCTGGTTCAAACTGTTCCACTGCGTCAACTAAACAGGAAATCAGTAACTCATTGGGAAGGCCAGAAATAAACCGTTGGGCGCGGTGTTTGTCGAACTGGTCGCGGCTGAGAACTGGCGAATAGAAAAAAGCTCGGTCAACTTTACGGCGACTCAGAACGTTCTTCTTAAACAAACGGTCCAGCGTCGTCATGGCGGTGGTATAGGCGCGCGGGGTGTCTTCTGCTTGATTCAAGTGATCGACAATATCGCGCACGGCGCACTCCCCGCGCTGCCAAAGAATTTCCAAAATCCGAAATTCTAAATGACCAAGCGCAGGCGTAGTGTCTCTATAGGAGGGCTGTTGTGAGTCGCTGCCCCTAAATTGTCTGGTCAGTCCGCTGAAAATCCCGATTGGCACAATAAAATGATCTGATCTGTAAATATAACGCGCAGTTTACGCTCATTGCTAGTACCAATAGTACTGAATGAATGCCCTCACTGGCGCAACCCCCTAAGCGCCGATTCCGTGTAATTCTATCCATATGCGAACCTTTGAATCACTAACCGCATGCGGTCTTGCGTTCCTTATGCTGGCACCCCAGCCTTCTATTTACGGCCAAGCCGCTGCCCCCAAAAAGACGAAATTGGAATTGACCATCGACAACATTATGCGCGGACCAGGGCTTGTTGGCTATGAACCGCAAGGGGTTCGTTGGTCTGGGGATGCATCGAAACTTTATTTTCAATGGAAGCGTTATTCCGATCCGATTGAGGCTCCATTGGACACTTACCAGATTGAACGAAACGGTTCTGGACTGAAGAAATTGAGCGATGAGGAAGTAAAGAGCGTCCCCCCATTGGCGGGGAATAGTAGCAAGGGTAAGCTATGGACTGTCTATGAAGAAAATGGCGATTTATTTCTTTACGATCATGCCAAAGGGCAGCCTCGGCAACTGACGAAGACTGCGGATATGGAATCAAGACCTCGATTTTTGCAGGATCAGAAACGGATCAGTTTTGTTCGAGGTGGCAACCTATTTGTGATGTCTTTAGAAGTCCCCCTAGTCACGCAAATGAGCGATATTCGACCTGCCGGTAGTGCACCCGTTGTAACTGCTGCAGCAGGACGAGGTGCACGTGCAGCCGCACCTGTAAGTGGAACAGATCAGCAAAAAGGAACCGATAGTCAAGAATTCTTAAAGAAGCAGGAAAGCGACTTACTGGATGTTATTCGAGATAAAGCGAAACGTCGTGAAGAACTGGATGCAAAGCGTAAGAAGGACAATCCGCGCAAGCCATTTCTTCTAACTGCCCGGCAAACACTTGGGACGTTGGAACTATCGCCCGATGAAAAGTATGTGGTCGCAACAGTGAATGAAATCGCAGAGGGTGCCAAAACCAGCGTTGTCCCCAACTATGTAACTGAATCAACTTACACTGAGCAGATTCCATCTCGAACGAATGTTGGCGATACTGAGAGTCGCGCACGGATCGTACTGATTGACACGACCACGGGGGAAACTAAGTGGGTGGATCATGGCCTGACTAAGTTTTTACCGGTGAAGGACGGGGAAAAGGCAGCCACGCCCGTGGAACGACTTGTGCAACTTTCCGTGCCGCAATGGAATGATGACGGGTCAAAGGCTGTGTTGCTGGCGCGAGCAGCAGACAACAAGGATCGTTGGATTCTTTCGCTGGATCCTAATACTGGGAAGACAAGAGTTGTTGTTACGATGCATGACGACGCTTGGGTCGGTGGACCTGGAGCGTTCACTTTGGGATGGATGAAATCGGGTAACGACATTTACTATCAATCGGAACGGGATGGTTACTCACACCTTTACACAGTGTCCCTAAGTGGGGACGAGCCTCGACAGCTAACTCGGGGTGCCTTTGAGGTAACAGGCGTGCAACTGTCTCGCGATAAGTCACACTTCTATCTGACTACGAGCGAGGTATCGCCTGCCGAGTTTCATTTTTACTCAATGCCCGCAGAAGGTGGCACACGTACTAAGTTGACATCTACTACTGGGCGCCATGGGGTAACTCTATCGCCAGATGAAAAATGGATGGCGGATATTTATTCTTACGTCAATCAACCACCAGAATTGTTTGTAGCAGAAAACAAGCAGAGTTCAGCATCGGTGAAGTTGACTGACTCTCCGGCACCTGAGTTTTGGACTTACTCTTGGCTGGATGTTCCGATAGTTGAAATCCCAGCCAGCGACGGGGCAAAGGTTCCTGGCAAGTTGTTCAAGCCAGTTAATTTCAAGAAAGGCGGACCTGCCGTGATCTTCGTACACGGTGCGGGCTATGCGCAAAACGTACATCGCGGATGGTCTGCAAACTATTACCGTGAATATCTGTTTCATAATTTTCTGGTGGAACATGGCTATGCAGTTTTAGATCTTGACTACCGGGCGTCGTCAGGGTACGGTCGCGATTGGCGTACGGCGATTTACCGCTTCATGGGTGGCAAAGATTTGGAAGATCAACTGGATGGGGCAAAGTGGTTGGTGGCCACGCAGGGAGTGGATGCAAATCGGATCGGCATTTATGGTGGAAGCTATGGCGGGTTCATTACGTTGATGGCGATGTTCACCAAGCCAGGGACGTTTGCAGCAGGTGCAGCGCTTCGACCGGTTACCGATTGGGCGCACTATAATCACGGCTACACGTCGAATATTTTGAACCAGCCGCAACAGGACGCACAGGCGTACCAGCAGTCCTCCCCCATCTATCACGCGGCGGGACTTCGGGGTGCCTTATTGATTTGCCATGGCATGGTGGACGTGAACGTGCACTTTCAAGATTCCGTCAGGCTTGTGCAAAAGTTGATTGAATTGCGGAAACAAAATTGGGAGACGGCAATCTATCCGGTGGAAGACCATGGGTTTATCCAGCCAAGCAGTTGGACTGATGAGTATACCCGAATTTTCAAGTTGTTCGAGCTGAACTTGAAAAAATAGTCAATGGCGGTTTGTTCGCTGGGGTGCTATGAGTAATACCACCCCCGCGAGCATTCCTGCGTTACAAGTGCAACATGACAAATTATCAAAAAGTTTGAAACTGCTGGCTGTACCACTACTCCAAAAACAATCCACTACGTTTCTGTTTCAATGAACGGCTAACTTGGTTAACGCCTCGTCCTTAAGTTACTGTAATTACAATCCCAAAAAAAAACTATTTACTTTTGTCTGGTAGTCATGTTACCTTTGCATTCGGCTGTGCAGCTTTCTCCCCCGCTTGCACCGGGCCAATGCGGAGGAGAAACGTGGAAAGCCATAATAACTGGCGTTCCGGCATGATGCTGGGACATATTACCATTCCTATGTGTTTTCACTTTCTCCTTCCGTTCTAACTTGCGGTTCTAACTTGGAGGAGGAATTGTGAAAGCTTTTCGACTAACTACTTGGCATCTATACGCCATTGCTTTGTTTGGTTTGTCAGTTACCCCTACCTATGCTGCTGCTATTGTCAACGGGGGGTCTTTACTGAACGTAGCCAACGCCGATCAACTAGCAAATTGGGTTGGAGTGAGCGGGGTAATTTTCACAGACATCTACACTTTTAAGCCGGGCGACACAACTATCGCATGGCATTCAGCCGTTGATAACAAAGGCCCAACCTTTACATTGATCACCGCAAGAGTCTCCGGTTCTTCAGGTGCCTTTCAGTTGATTGGGGGCTACAATCCGCAGAGCTGGCAGTCCACTGGCGGATTGGTCGTAACTCGAACCGCTACAGACAGAACTGCGTTCATTTTCGACCTCACAACCAATGTCATTCAAAGACAAGTCACTGATTCTGCGGCAGGGCAATACCAGACCTATCGCGATATCAGTTACGGGCCTGTGTTTGGTTGGGGTTATGATATTGGCGTTACTGGGAGTAACCTGCAATCCGGGGCTATAACTCAGTACAGTTATTCCCTTGGAAACCAAACCGGTGTCAATCTGTTTGGGGCAGTTGGGTCCACTAGTATTGAAATTGGAAGTATCGAAACTTACACCCTCACATCAGTTGCTGAACTACCGAATTTGGTTAGTACAGCATTCGGAATTTGGCTCCTGGTGTGGATGCGTCACAAGAAAAGCTTCCCACGACTTACTAATCAGAAAGCGTAACTCACAGAGTGTATTGCCACTTTAAGTCCTGTTCAACATGGATGTCGATGAGGACAAATTAGAAATTGAATCATTCAACAAACCGCAGCCACCAACTGGTGGATGCGTAAAAAAGGATACTTACTATGAAAAAAGCACTATTAGTTCTTATGCTAACCAGCTCATCCTGGGGCGCAGTGATGTTTAACACAAGCAACGCCAGCCCAG
>JAYWBH010000013.1:0-8463 GCA_043781815.1 Bryobacterales bacterium
CGCCGGATTGCGCGGCCATGGTTCAGGACCAAATTGGACTCCAGGAGCCGGTGGCCTGGGTCTGCACACAATCCTTTTGGACCCCGTAAATCAAGGCCGAATGTTTATCGCCATCTCCGCTGCGGGCGCTTTTCGAAGCGACGATACTGGCGAGACTTGGCGACCGATCAACAAAGGACTGCACTCCCTACACATCCCCGATCCAGTTGCCGAAGTGGGTCATTGCGTACACCGCATCGCCATGCATCCGTCACGTCCCAATGTGCTGTTCATGCAAAAGCATTGGGACGTAATGCGCAGCGACAATGCAGGCGAATCGTGGCATGAAATCAGCGGCAACCTGCCCACCGATTTTGGCTTTGTGATTGATGTTCACGCTCACGAACCGGAAACCATTTACGTGGTTCCCATCAAGAGTGATTCAGAACATTTTCCGCCCGATGGAAAGCTACGTGTCTACCGCAGCAGGACCGGTGGAAATGATTGGGATGCGCTCACCAATGGGCTGCCCCAAAGTGATTGCTACGTGAACGTATTGCGCGATGCGATGGCGGTGGATTCTATGGAATCCTGCGGTGTGTATTTCGGCACTACTGGTGGGCAAGTGTATGCATCGGCCAATGCCGGGGACACGTGGGCTGCCATTGTGCGCGATCTTCCAGCGGTGCTGTCTGTTGAGGTCCAGACGTTATCGTGATCCGTATAGAGCTTCCGGCACATCTGCGGAATTTGGGGCGGATTGATGGCGAGTTGCTGCTGCATGTGCCAAGTCCAGTAACGCAACGGACCATTGTTGACGCGATTGAAGCGCAGTATCCAATGCTGCGCGGCACCATTCGCGACCACGTCACAAAAGAGCGGCGGCCGTTTATTCGTTTCTTCGCGTGTGAAGAGGATTTTTCACATGAGGCGTTGGATAGTCCGGTGCCTGATGAAGTGGCTTCGGGCAAGGAACCATTCTTGATTGTTGGGGCGATAGCCGGTGGCCGTTAACTGAATTCCAACCACTAACTTATAATCGTATTTAGTGTGAGTACCCTTTCACCATGGATCGCTGGACCGCTTGTAGTGGGGACGTTCCTCATATTGTTATGGCATGAATTACGCCGCCCGCTTCGCAAAAATGTCGAATCTAAATCAAAGCGACAGGTTCGCAATTTCGTAATGGGTGCCTTGGGTGCAGTTGCGTCGGCAGCCTTTGAGACACCGTTAATCCAGCCATTGGCGCACATTGTCGAGGCTCGACAGTGGGGACTGTTGGGCATCTTCAATTTGCCGGTGTGGGCCAATATCGGAATCACACTGTTGCTGATGGATTACACGTTTTACGTTTGGCATGTGCTGCTTCACCGCGTTCCGTTTCTATGGCGATTCCATGCCGTGCACCACGTGGATTTGGATATGGATACTTCCACTGCCCTACGATTCCATTTCGGGGAGGTGCTTGCATCCATTCCCTGGCGGGCTGCCCAAGTGGTTGTCATTGGTCTAACGCCATTCACCTTTTCCATCTGGCAGGTTTGGTTTATTCTTTGCGTAATGTTTCACCATTCCAACATCAGCATTCCAATTGTTCTGGAGAGGCTGATTAACCGAATCCTGGTGACGCCGCGAATGCATGCCGTGCATCATTCTAATGTTCCTGAAGAAACCAACAGCAACTGGTCCAGCGGATTGACACTTTGGGACTGGATTCATGGCACGCTTCGACTGAATATACCCCAGCAGGAAATAGTAATCGGCGTAGCGGCATTTGGAGATCCGCAGTCAGTTGCGTTGCCACGTTTGCTGGCGATGCCGTTCAAGAAACAGCCGGATTACTGGCGTTTAGATCATGACAGAAAGCCTGCACAGCGTTTGGAGAGTACTTCGTCGAATCAGATGCTGCCTTAGATTTCTGATGTGTTGATTATGCAGGTGAATAAGGCTTGTCCAGTTGCATTGATGATGCCACTGAGTGGCTCTTCCGCCCATGCTTCAATGTAAGCCGACGTCATTAAACTCGCGGATGGTGTAGTTATAAATTTCCGAATAGCATCCACTTGGGGGCCGACGATTTTATGGCCAAGAGGGAATCACACGCTTGTTCGGACACTGTTCGGCCTCCGTAAACTTGATTGTGATCGTGTGCCAGTTTCTGAAGAATATCTGCACTTTCTTTATTTTTGAAGCATCCCAATGAATAGGCCACTGACAGACGTACGCATGGGGATGGATCATTACTTGCCCGAATGAGAGCCTTGAGTGCCTGCTTCGACGGGAATACCGCCATCGCCTCTGCTGCTTCGTCTCGAATAGGCGCAGGGCGGGTCTCATCGTTGAGAATCGAGATCAAATATGGCAATGCTCGCCGATCACACAGCATCCTGAGAGCGTAAATCGTCCTAAGCACTGCCTCTGTTCTTGAATTCCTGTTAAGCGTTCTAAGTAGCAAGCGTGTCGCTGTCCGGCTGTTGATGTTTGTGATTGCGCTCGTTGCTGTTACTGCCAATACATCATCTTCGTTTGCGACCAGCGGGACCAGGACTCGAATTGCCTCCCTGACTCGATGCTGGTCGAGCAGCCGAACTGCCTTGATTTTAGCATCGGCATTCTCGTTGGGATCAAGGCATACGGCCATGGCGTGATTTAGGATCAAAGGTAATTCGCGGTTAATCATGTAGGAACACTAAGACTTCGCTTTCTTCAACAAGGCCTCCGCCTTGCCAGCGCTATTGAGCGCCACCGCTTCTCTAATTAGTGCTTTAAATGCCGATTCGTCAACTTCTTCCCCTTCGTGGATGTCGATTGCGCGGCGTACGTTGCCGTCCAGACTGGAGTTGAATAGACGTGCTGGATCCTTTAGAGATGCGCCCTTGGCGAAGGTATGTTTCACTACTTTCTTGTAGGATTCGCCTGTGCAGAGGATGCCGTCGTGCGACCAAGTCGGAGTGCCCATCCACTTCCACTCCTCGACGACGTCAGGGTCTGCTTCCTTGATCAGCTTGCGCATTCTGCTGAGGGTTTCACCGCGCCAGTCCCCCAGGTCGGCGATTCTTTTCGTGATGAGCTCTGCTGCCGACTGGCCTTCGCTCGCGTCTGACTTTTTCATGTTCTCATCCTGCTGTTCTGGGCCATCCTTTTCGAGGGTAACAAAGAAGCCACGTTCTTGCGTAGTGCTTTTCGCCACCTTCAAATTGGCTCCCGACTATAATTCTAGTAAAGAGGCCTATCTGTTAACTCGTCGAAAATTCGTTGGATCTGCTGCTGCTCCCATCGCTTTGATGGCCGCTACCACGCAACCGAACCTGCTGCTGATCCTAACTGACCAGCAAACCCACAACGCCCTTTCCTGTGCTGGAAACCGTTGGCTGAAAACGCCTGCAATGGATTCCCTGGCCGCTAGCGGCTTACGCTTTACGCAAACTATTTGCGCTTACCCGGTTTGCTCCCCGTCCCGAAGTAGCATTTTTACCAGCCGCATGCCGCATGAAACTGGAGTCCGCAATAACGCAAAAGCCATCCTCACCGGGATGCCCACTATGGGAGAAATCTTTCGCGATGCAGGTTACAAAACAGTGTACGGCGGCAAATGGCACCTGCCGAAATCGTTCGATGGAATGACCGGTTTTGAGAAGCTGGTTGGAGGCTCCGCATTAGGTAAAGATATGGATGCCCCACTTTCGGCTGCCTGCGCCAAGTGGCTGCTGGCCGCACCCGTTGAGCCGTTTTTAATGGTGGCTTCTTTCATGAATCCTCACGATATTTGCGACTGGATTCGCCAGCATGAAGGCAATCAGGATTACCCAAACGTGAGCAGTTATCCACCTGTGCCGACCAACGTTGCGGTTGACCCCGCCGAACCGGAATGCATTCAGTATCACCGAACTGCCGGGTACGATTTGATGTCGCAAGCCGTGGGTATTGCGGCCAAGTGGCGTGATGCGGATGTGCGCAAGTATCTGCACGATTACTACAGAATGGTTGAGGAAGTGGATCGGCAAATTGGGATTGTACTAGCCGCCCTGCGGGAAAAACAGTTGGATAAAAATACCATCATCCTGTTTGCATCCGATCATGGCGAAGGCATGTGCGGGCATCGATGGGCGCAAAAAGCGGCCTTCTATGAGGAGACCGTGCGCGTGCCCATGATCATCAACGGGCCAGGTATCAGGAAAGGTGTGGATCACAAAAGTCTGGCATCACTCGTGGATATCCTCCCCACATTTTGCGATTACGCTGGTATCCATCCGCCAAAAGATATTCGCGGCACCAGCCTGCGCCCTGCCACGAAAGGGCAGCCTTTGAAGCGCGCCTATGCAGTTTCCGAATTACGATATGCCGATGAAACTCGTGAAGGGCGCATGCTGCGGACGGATCACTACAAGTACGTCGTGTTCAACGGGGGCGCGCGCTCAGAGCAGCTATTCGATTTGATCGCCGATGCCGGTGAGACACGCAACCTGGTATTGGACCAAGCGGCGCACCAGATTTTGCGACGCCATCGCGACCTGCTTCGTGAGTGGATCGCTGAAACCAATGACGATTTCGTAATCCCCGTCTCATGATAAAAATTAAGGAATTCAGCATGACACAAATCACCCGACGCAGCCTCCTGCAAGGCTGCACTGCGCTTAGCTCGCTCTCCCTTGGCACAGCCGCTACTGGGAAACTCAACGTCCTATTTATAGTCATTGACGATCTGCGTCCCGAACTGGGCTGCTATGGTTTCAATACCATCAAGAGTCCGAATATCGACAGGATCGCTAAACAAGGTTTGGTGTTTCGCCGCGCCTATTGCCAACAGGCAGTTTGCTCACCATCACGTACCAGCCTGCTGACCGGCACGCGACCGGATACAACCAAAGTATGGGACCTGGTAACTCACTTCCGTGACGCGCTGCCTGATGTAGTAACGTTACCGCAACACTTTAAGCAGAACGGTTACTTTGTCCAGGGCATGGGCAAGATTTTCCATCCTGGCTTTGACGATCCGCGCTCCTGGTCAGTGGCCTGGCAAACTCCCAAGGCACCGAATTATGCGACGGAAAAAACTGAGCCGGTTGTGGACGAAGATAAGCCGCGCGTCGACGGAAAGAAATCGAAAGGAATGCCGTATGAAGCAGCGGATGTGAAAGACAATTTCTTTAAAGACGGCATGGTGGCTGATCTGGCTGTGCGGACTCTTGGCACCCTAAGTAAGAAGCCGGAGCCGTTTTTCCTGGCCGTAGGATTTGCCAAACCACACCTTCCTTTCGTCGCTCCGAAGAAATATTGGGATCTATATGATCCTTCCAAAATCAAGCTGGCACCTAACCCATATCATCCGGAAGATGCTCCTGAATACGCGCTCACGAACAGCAATGAGGTGCGCACTTATCGCGGCATTCCAGAGGAAGGTCCGTTCCCAGACGACATTGCCAGAAAGTTAAAGCACGGCTATTATGCAGCGGCCAGCTACACTGACGCCCAGGTTGGCAGGGTGCTGGATGAACTGGATAGAACGGGTCTTCGTAAGAACACGGTGATCGTCCTATGGGGTGACCACGGTTGGAAACTGGGCGAGCATGGCGAGTGGGCCAAGCACACGAACATGGAAAACGACGCCAACGCCCCGCTGCTTTTATCGGTGCCGGGCATGAAGTCCGCAGGCAAAACCAGCGATGCCCTGGTGGAATTTGTCGACGTGTATCCCACACTTGCCGATATCGCGGGACTGCCGCTGCCGAGCCATCTGGAAGGTCTGAGCATGAAACCATTGCTGGAAGATCCTAACCGAAAGTGGAAGAGTGCGGCATTTAGCCAGTATCCCCGTGGGCAGAAAGTGATGGGTTATTCCATGCGTACGGATCGATACCGCTTCACCGTCTGGGTTGGCCGCAACGATCATTCGAAAGTGGCGGCTATTGAACTTTACGATCATCAGACCGACCCCCAGGAAAACAGAAATATCGCCAAGTTACCGGCCAACGCACAACTGGTAGATCAATTGATGGAGCAATGGCGCAAGGGCTGGCAAGGGGCAAAGACGATTTAAGTTATCCACAGATGGCGCAGATGACCGCAGATAAAACTTGGTGCTCGTTTTATCTGCGCTAATCTGCGTCATCTGCGGATAAGACTAGCTTCCAAGACTCAGAATATCGAAGGCCTTTTGCATGGCTTCCAAATACTTTTCGGCTGCCTCGCGGGGATTCGCCGCTTCGGTAATGGGTCTGCCAATCACAAGATAATCAGCACCGGCGCTAATTGCTTCAAATGGCGATGTTCGCCGCTTTTGATCGTCCTCAGGATAGCCTTCGGGTCTAATACCGGGAGTCACAACAAGAAGTCGATTCGCGGATAGTTCCTTGATTTTCTTGGCCTCCCTTCCCGATGCAATGACACCATCACATCCGGCACTGAGGGCTTTGCGCGCCCTAAACAACACCAGTTCCTCAACGGAATGGTTCGTATAGCCCATTTCTGCGATGTCCGCTGCATCCATACTTGTCAGAACCGTCACCATGAAAAGCTTCATGTCGGTTGCGCCTCGCCCTTTTACGGCAGCTTCAATAAGATTGCCAGTCCCATGAATGGTGAGAAAGGATACACCAATTCCGGACGCACGATGCACCGCCTTACGCAGTGTCTCTGGCACATCGTAGTATTTATAATCGAGAAAAACTTTCTTACCGTTAGCGATGAGTGAGCGGATGAATTCATCAATGCCAGTAGCGAGCTGCATACTGAGCCCTACCTTGAAGAAATGAACAACACCTTCCAACTCTCTGACCATGCGTTCCGCCTCTGCGGTGTCTTCCAGATCTAAGGCGACAATGAGTCGATCTTTAGCATTGATGGTGGGCATATTTTATATTCTTAGTTTTGGAACTGCGTCGATGGTTGCAACTTCATTTGCGGCTGACGTTTTAGACTATGAAACCAATTGATTATACTAACTTTATTGAGCAAAGCAATGCAATGTTTACGGCCATTTTTGCATCCATGTTAAGCTGGAACAAAGGCTGGGGCGCATGGTTTTCATCATCTGCCGAGCCCCTAAGGAAAAACGTTGGCTGCCGAAAAAGGCATCAAAATCCTAAGCGATAATCGGCAGGCTGGTCACAACTATTTCCTGGATGACCGTTTTGAAGCTGGTATAGTTCTGCTTGGCACGGAAGTGAAATCGCTCCGTGGCGGCAAGTGCCACCTGAAAGACGCTTACGTGGAAATTGTTGGTGGTCAAGCGTGGCTTGCCAATGCCCATGTCAGCGAATACTCGCATGGCAACATTATGAACCACCTTCCGGAGCGTCGCCGGAAATTGTTGCTGCATAAAAATGAGATCGACAAGCTGCACGGCAAAACTCGGGAGAAGGGGTTTTCCCTTATCCCCACCAAGATATATTTGAAGAATGGCAAAGTGAAAGTGGAGTTCGCCCTGGCCAAAGGCAAGAAGCTTTACGATAAGCGGGAAACCGAACGTAAGCGGGAACAGGAAGGCGAGGCTCGTGCTGCCATGCGTCGTCAAAGTAAGGAATAAAATGGAAATTCAATTTGTACGCCAACCCCTGGCTAATGTGGAAGCTGATGCCGTTGTTTTGATCGGCTTTGAAGTGGAGGGCCGCACTGCTGCCGGTGCTATTTCTGAAGCGAATCAGTTGAATGGAAATTGGGTTGACGAAGTGCGCGCCAGTGGCGAATTCCATGGCAAAACGCTGGAAACTGTGATGCTGCACCGTCCTCAGGGGATGAAGGCCAAACGTCTGATCCTGATCGGCGGAGGCAAAGCTAAGGAATTTGGACCGGCGCAAATGAGGAAACTGGCGGGTGCTTTGGCGCGTAAACTGAAAAGCCATTCGCTCAAAAATGTCGCCCTATTCGTCGATGGTGCCCACGCATCGGAGGCCATGTGCCAAGCGGCCATCGAAGGCGCGATTCTGGGCAATTGGGAACCAACCATTCATAAGAGCGACACCAAAGATATTCACTTTCTGGAAAGCTTCACTGTTGCTTCCGCTAAAGGAAATTACGCAAGCTCAGTGCAACGCGGTTCCATTATCGCCACGGCGCAAAACTTTACTCGAGATCTGGTGAATGAGCCCGCCAATCTTTTAACCCCTATGGTTATGGCGCAAAAGGCCCAGGCAATGGCTGCGGAAGAAGGTCTGGAATGCGAGGTGCTGGATCGCGATCGCATGAAGCAGTTGGGTATGGGCGCGCTGCTGGGTGTGGCCATGGGCAGCTTGGAACCACCGGCATTGATCGTGGTGCGCTATCGTCCAGCCAAGGCATCGTCGAAAGATCACTTGGCACTGGTGGGTAAAGGCGTCACCTTCGACACCGGTGGCGTTTCCATCAAGCCTGCCGATGGCATGGAGAAAATGAAGTACGATATGGCCGGAGGCGCGGCAGTGCTGGGTGCAATGAAAGCGCTGGCTCGGCTGAAACCTTCCATCGCCGTGACCGCCTTTGTCCCGGCTGTTGAGAACATGGTCAGCC
>JAYWBH010000014.1:0-23253 GCA_043781815.1 Bryobacterales bacterium
ACCACGGGTTATCCCAACAAAAACGTTGGAGATTCTACAGGGATGCGGGAAAACTATATGACATTGGGCGATTCCGCCTGCCAGCTCGCTTGCGAGCGAGGTCTTCATTCCAATTTCCAAAAAACTGCATAACATAGAGCAGCCCTGCCACGAAAAACCTTACGACTTATTGTGTTGCTTGTAGTGCACGTACCAAATGATGCCAAGCACCACCACAATAACAATGGCGGCGATTCCTACCACTTGATGCGCATTTTCAGCAGCAGCGCGCCAGGCGTCGCCAATCACATATCCGAGAGTCAAAAATGTGGATACCCAAATCAGGGATCCGGCATAGGCAAAGCGAGCAAACACCGGGTACTGTAAACCAGTCATGCCCGCTACGATCGCTGTGATATGGCGAACGCCGGGCACGAAGTAGCCAAAAGTCAGGCTCCAATGTCCATAACCATCGAACCATTTGTGAACCTGCTCCAGACGTGCTGGAGTGAGGTGCATCCAAGGTCCAAATTTATCCAGAAACGGCTTGCCTGCGGTCTTGCCAATAAAGTAACTGAGCGTAATCCCGGTGGCGCTTCCGAAAAATGCAGCGGCAAAGGTGGTCACTGGATTCAGTGTGCCCTTGCCGATTAATGCTCCGCAAAACACCATCAAGGTTTCATCAGGCACTGGCAGCCCGACAATGCCGAGTATCAACAGAACAAACAAAGCAATGGGGCCGTAAAGCGAAACCCACTGCAGAACCATATCCAGATCAAGATGCATTGTGTTTTCAGACTCCGCGGCGATGGCCGTATAGGTCTACATGCAGGCGTGGGGAAATGCGGTATCCAAATTGTTTCGCCAATTCCACCAGCCACAAGCTGCGTTCGTGCAGGACGTGTGCTTCGGTACCTTCAGGCATAAGAATAACGTTAGCAGGTGGGGCTTCCAGTTGTTTCACCAACTGTTCCACTTCGCCCATGTCTTGGGGAGTAGCAACCACGAATTTCAACTGGTAAGGGAAGCGCATTAAACTTTTCAGCACTGGCAGATTGATCCTAAGCCGTTCGTGCTGTGCCTGAAACGATCCAACAGGCGTGGAATTTGCCAGCTTAGGACTGATCGACATCAGGTCGCAAGCGACGTCGACATCCACGGTTCCGGCAGTTTCAATGGTGATGTGGAATCCATTCTTGCGCAGGGCTTCGGTAAGCAGCTTTGCTTGCGGAGCAATCAGTGGTTCCCCACCGGTGAAAACAGCGTGTCGACCCTTATAGCTGAGCGCTTGGCTAAGTATCTCTGCAATTCCCATCTCTTCACCTTCAGGCTTCCAGGACGTGTAAGGTGTATCGCACCAACTGCAACGCAAGTTGCATCCCGATGTTCGGATGAACACCGAAGGGACGCCAACCAATGAGCCTTCTCCTTGAACGGAATAAAAGATCTCCGAAATTTTCAAGAAGCGTACTCCAGCGGATCGGCCAGCCCGGCTTCGGCAAAGCCTTTTTGACGCAACAGACAGGAATCGCAAAAACCACAGGCGTGCCCGGCGCTATCGGGATCGTAACAACTGTGAGTTAGTTTCAGATCCACTTGCAGGGCCAGGGCCAACTTGATAATCGCCGCCTTATCCAACTCCATTAACGGAGCATGGATCTTGATTTTTGTGCGGCCTTCAACTCCGGCTTTTGTCGCCAGATTAGCCATAACTTCAAAGGCAGAGACAAACTCTGGGCGACAATCGGGATACCCGGAATAGTCGATTGCGTTCACGCCAATGAAAATGTCGCTAGCCTCCAAAACTTCCGCCCAGGCCATGGCGAACGATAAAAACACCGTGTTGCGGGCAGGCACGTAAGTGATGGGGATGCCGTGGGACATTTCCCCGGCGGTACGGTGCTTGGGCACAGCAATGTCGCCAGTGAGGGCTGATCCGCCGAACATCCGCAGATCGATGTTGGCAATCCGATGATCGGCAGCACGAAGGGCCTTAGCGATTTTCGCTGCCGCTTGCAGTTCTATGCGGTGCCGCTGGCCATAATCGAAAGACAGCGCGTAACAATCGTAACCCTGGCTGCGGGCAATAGCTAAAACGGTTGAGGAATCAAGACCGCCGCTGAGCAGGCAGATAGCTTTAGGCATTTAGCACTCCTTGGGCAGCATCCAGGCAAGGACGGCCCCGATAATGGGGAAAGCAGCCAGTGCCGCCATGGCCGTTCCTAACGAATAGTGATCGCCGAACCAGCCAGTGAGCGGGATGAAAATAAGTCCGGCCAAGCCCCAGGCGAAGCCCATCATAAGGGCGGAGATTACACCAGATTGGCTGGGTGCCAGTTGCTGGGCCATCACCACGTTCACCGGAATGGTGAACAGTAAAATGAGGCCCGCCAGCGTCAGTGAGGCAACCGAAATCCAGCCAGTAGTGAGAAAGAAAATAGCCAGGGGTGCCACGCAGAGGGCCATAGAAAGTAGGATCACTTTGCGACCGCCCCATCGGTCGGCCAAGTTGCCACCAATGAAGCCGCCTAAAGCTCCGGCAGCCAGATACAGGCTCAAGGTAGCGGTTGCTTCACTGTAGCTGAAACCACGTTCTTTGGTCAGGTACAGAGGCAGCATTTGACCATAGGTCACTTGAACAATGCTGCGGATAAAGACCAGCATGTAGAGCAGAAACAGGGTTCGTCGAACTTCCCATAAGGGTTGCCATTCAAACTTATGTTTAGCCACCCCTTCATACGAAGGTGGAACCAAGCTGGCCATCAGGAAAATTGTGATCAGAATTCCGGGTATGGCCAACCACAAACTTTGCTGCATACCGATTTTCGGCAGGAAATAGGCGAAAAACGTCGGCCCAAGCGCGTACCCCAAAGTTCCTGATGAGATGAACACGGCGAACCAGCGCTGCTTGTTTTGTACAATTCCGATGGTGGCCCAAGCCGACCCTTGCGGATGAAAACTGGCAATTCCCACGCCGCCAAACACAACGGCCAACAATAGATATCCGTAACTTGGTGCTAAACCCAACGCGCAAATGAACACCCCTGCCACCGCCGGAGCCAGGCAGGAAAACATTTTGTTGCGGTAACGGTCCGATAGGTAGCCATACAGCGGTTGGGCTAGGGATGCTGAAAACACCAGCGCACCGCCCAGAATGCCTGCCTGGGAAAGGTTCATGTTGTGCTTCAACAGCAACAACGGCTGAAACGCCCCCAGTGCGCTGGAATATAGATCAATGAAAAAGTGACCAAGGCAAAGCAGGATCAGGGGAAGGTAATTGACTTGACTGGTCTCCACTGGGGATTCCAGTGTATTTGTGGCGGTAGAACTCATAAAATTTGACTGGTAAACCTTCATTGTACCTCGCAACTTCATGACGGCAATTGTGTTATACCGAGTTATGAGTAAATTCCAGTTAGTCCTTGGGATAATTTGTGTCACCAATGTTTGGGGACAGGCACCCAATGGTCCGGTGGTCAGCCCACGGGGCGTGATCAACGCGTTCACCCAGGCACCTGCGCCCACAACCGTTGCATCCGGGGGATTGATTTGGATTAAGGGATTGAATTTGGGTCCGGTTGACACGGTAACGGCTACGGATACGCCCTGGCCAACGTCCATAGGCGACCCGGCGATTCAGGTGATGATCAACAATCGGCTAGCCCCCATTTACTCCGCCAGTCCCAGCAAAATTGTTGCCCAGGTTCCTTATGAAGTGACCAATGGCCAGGTGACCTTAATTGTGAAGCGTGGCGATGTTCAGAGTCGTCCGGTGCGATTCAACGTCGTCAACATATTTTCCAGCGTAAAGACTGCCGATGACGCAGGCTACGGTGCCGCCGATATGTCTACCAGCGGGAATACGATTCTGATGCGGGCCAGCGGATTGGGTCCAGTTACTCCCAATGTTCCTACCGGTACGGCTGGTCCTAAAGATACGCTGGCCGCGCCCCGTGGTGCAGCCAGAGCCTTGGTTGGAGGCTCTGTGGCCGATGTGAGGGTGACTGCATCAACTGATCGCGTCGGAGAATTTGACGTGGCTGTAGACCTTCCCGCCACCGCGCTGCCCGGCGATGTGATCACGCTGCAAATTGCCAACAACACGGCCAACCGCACCCTGTATCAACGCATTTCCGAACCATCGGTGAGCTACCTTGCCATTCCTGCGGGCACGCCAGACTTACGCGGTTTCACATCCAGCGACTTACGTCCCGGGTACTTAGGCTTGGCTGCAGCCCGGGCCGACGATGGTTGTTACCCTTCCTTTGTCGCCGATGTTGCCAACAAGGTTTGGAACAAGATTGATAGTTGCCTGACAACGGCAAATCGCAACCAGGCATCGCCATTTACGGCAGCGAATGAAGGCAATGCTTTGGCCGCGTTTGTAGGACCTCCAGCAGCTGACGCGGCTACTGGTGTCTCAAATAAATTGGCGTTGTACAATCCTGCAAAATTGGCTATGTCGGTGGATTTACCGGCAACTGCGGCGTTGATTGGTTCCGCCGGACGCGGTGAGTTTTCTGTGATCATTGGCGGCACCGCCCCTTCTGTAAAGACGCTCGATCCGGAAACTGGCGAATTAAAGGATGGCGGAGCGGTGGTCATTGGTGGGGCTGGCGGCGGTGGGTTCGGCGGCGGTGGTGCCCTTGGCGGAATTCCAGTCGCTTTGCTGACTGCAGTGATTGACTTGGGTGACGGCATTAAAGAAACCATCGCCACGCCATTTGCCTTTGCCGCAGGAACCTACGGCGTGCTGGTGGCCGATAACGCCGAAAAACCCACCAATGCGAAATTGGCAATTGTGGATGCAACCGGCAAGGTCCAGTCGACTCGCGATTTCCCCAGCGGCTATGTGCCTCTTATTCCTGCAGTGCAGCCAGCAGCCCCTGGCGGCGGCGGAGGGCCCGGTGGTGGTGGCTTTCCAGGAATTCCCGGTGGCATTGTAAATCCTTTAGCAAGATTTAGAGCAGTGGCTGTGCTGGACGCAACTTCCCGAAGCTACGTCGTGATTTCAGGAACAACAGATGGTTTGTCTCATGGATTTGTTTCCTTTCCAGTGGGGCAGGGAATCGCCAAGGTTCAGCCCTTGCCGGAAAAGACTTTCTTCGCCGTCTGTGCTGCTCAATTGAGAGTATTTCAATTAGATTTGTCACGGCGAATTGCTCTATCTACTGCATCCAGTTCTGAAATTGCCATTAAGAATCCTTGTCCTGCACAAGGCTTTGCTACGTTTGATTGGAATACGCAGGAAGCGGCTTTGGTCACCTTGCCTGGATCAGGATCGTTCAACGCTACCGGCAATAATGAAAGTGAATTGAACGATTACGTCTACGGTGCCAACGTGGCCACTGCCAACCGTTCCGATACCTTGTATGTCTTCGATGGCGTCACCAATTCTTCCTTCCGGTTCGACCTACCGCCCGATGTGCAAACATTCACCAATCTCAGCTCAATTCTCCAACTCAACGCAGTGGTAGGCTTAGCCACCAACCGCGTGAACGGCGATGCGGGGATTGTTTATTTTGATTTGGAACTCGCCTCTTCACGCCTTATGCCCACGCCCGAAGGCTTCACCACAGTTACCATTGCCAGCGTCTTTCCTGACACCCGCAAGTTGATTGCCCGCGGAACGAAAGCCAACAACGCCGGAACCAATTATTTAATTTACGATCTGGTAACCGGTGATCTGCGCATTATTGACAACCCTCCGGGTGTCGCATTTGTGGGAACCGTACCGGCTCAAGCCCCAGCGGGCGGTCCCGGAACACCTGGTGCAGTCCAAACGCCTGTTTTGCAGAATCTTAACGCTAAATCGAACACCATTGAAGCGGTAACTTACGGGGCAGATCGCAAGCAAACAGGCTTGATGCTGGTGCGGGTGCAATAGTTAAAACATGAATACGAAGATAGATTGGAGCTACCATCGGCGCGGTTGAACGACTTGCGCAAAAATGCAGGAGTTTCTTGCAAACAACAAAATTGAAGTTGTGGAACAGGTGGATGCAGGGAAGAAGAAGCTTGGGGTCACCGAAGCTTTGGAACTAGCCAGCCATGCCGATGAACTAATCGTCACCAAGGGCAAAAAGGTCATCCACGTGAATTTGAAATCCAGCCGTCCTCAGGATGCGGAACTGCTGTCTTTAATGCTAGGACCAACTGGAAATTTACGAGCTCCCACCATTCGTAAGGGCAGGAAACTGTTTGTAGGTTTTGAAGAGCAGGCTCTGAACGGGCTTTAAGTCGACCTATTCCCAGGGTCGCTTGGGAACGCCTTGATCCCGGTCCTTCACCCGGTCATACAAATGGTTCTTGCAGACCGAACCCAAGGAAGTGTTGTATAAACTGGTCAGGCCAAGGGCTTCATACAAGTCTTCTTGAAACGCATGGATCGCCGTAAGATGTTCCGCCAAAGCGGCAATCTTGTGATTATCGTGGGTGGTGAAAAACTTTTGATAACCGCCATCGACCAAGCCCGCAATGTGTTCCCCAAGCAATAAACCGGGCTCGCCAGGTTCAGGAACGCCACCAGGACCTTCTTTCACCCAGCATCCAAAGCCTTTACGACTGATTCGTGCACCCGATGGGGTCTTGGTTGTCTCAAATCCATAACTGCTGGCCGCGTCTACTCGTTCATCAAAAGAAAGTTGGCGCGGGGTTGCTCGGCGGAAGAACATAATTCTCTTTATTATAGCCACTCAGATACGCCAAAGTGTTAAATCGCCCGGTGGATAGGTGTTAGCCAGTCAGGATTGGTGTAAAGTTAGGTCGGAGAGCTCCAATATGAAAAAAGTTCTAGGCTTACTAAGCCTTTTTGCTGTTGCCGCGTTTGCACAAACTGCGGAGACGATTGCTTTTATTGCCCCCATGTCCGCTGCCAGTGAAGTTCCGGCAGTGAACGTAGCGGCCACTGGCACGGGTGTGATGTGGTTCCACTTGATGCGCGACGCTACCGGCAACATAGTTTCTGCCTCGGTAGATTTCACAATTCATTACAACCTGCCCGGTGCCGTAACCTTTACCGGATTGCATATTCACGACGGTATTTCCACTGTCGCCGGACCCGTAGTCATCAACACAGGCCTTTCCGGTGCCGCTTCCGTAGCCAGCACTGACACTGGTCGAGGTGTGCTCACCCGTCAGGCGCAAGTATTAGGAACTGACGCAACGGGTATTGCCTTGATCAAAACAATTCTTGCCGACCCGTCCAAGGCCTACGTCAACATACACACAACAGACAACCCTGGTGGGGTAATTCGCGGCCAGTTGCGCCGTGCCGAAGTCACCTACCTGATGGGAAGCATGAGTCCCAAGAAAGAAGTTCCTGCAGTGGATTCGCCAGCTACCGGATTGGGTAGCATTGTCGCCCTTCGTGCTTACGATCCAACTGGCTTCGCCGTCGGCTGGGTAGGCTTTGAAGTGGATTACAACATGGGTGCTCAAGCCACCATTACTGGTCTGCACATTCATACAGGCAACGCCTCTGTGGCTGGTCCTGTGACCATTAATACCGGTCTTAGTGGAACCAATACCGTAGTCACTGCGACTACTGGTGCCGGCAATGTGACCATTGGTGTGGAAATTCCCGCCACCAGCGGAACTGCTACTTTAGACGCACTGGACGGCTTGTTTGATGCATCCACTAATTACTACGTCAATATGCACACCACTGTATTTCCCGGCGGCGTGATTCGGTCACAATTGATGCGTACGGAAAACCTGCGCTTTCCCTTTGTGGCGTCTCCTGCGAATGAAGTTCCTGCGGTAACCGGAATTAACGCAACAGGGGTTGGGTTCATTGATATTAGGGCTCTTCGTGATCGCACTGGTGCCATCACTGCCGCACGCACAAATTTCGATTTCAATCATCGTTTCCCGGAAGCGGCTGAAATCACTGGCCTGCACATTCACGATGGAACCTCCATCGTGGCTGGTCCGGTGACAATCAACACCGGCATCAGCGGGGCGACTTCTGTTAAATCGGCCAGCGGTTTTGGCAACGTGACCCGCACCTTGAACCTCACCGGAGGGCAGGCACTTATGTCGTTGAACTCGCTGATCACCAATCCCGAAAAGCACTATGTAAACATGCACACAGTGGTGAACCCTGGTGGTGTGCTTCGCTCGCAACTGGGTGCTGACAATACAAAAGCACCTGTGATCCGCGCCATCATCAACGCCGTTAGCGACATAAACCTGACGACCGTTGCCCAAGGTGGATTAATGACCATCTTTGGTAACGATCTGGTTAAAGTTAGTTCACTTATAGAGGGGTTGGACGATAATCGCCTACCCACTTCCGTGAACGGGACCAGCGTTAAAATTGGTGGTGTGGATGCTCCCATCATGTGGGCAGACACAAATAATCCGGCGAAATCCAATCCATCGTTCATTGTGGCCCAGGTTCCCTTTGAAACTCCCGTTGGCACGCAAACGGTGACGGTGACCACCGCCAACGGAACATCGGCTGCTTCCAGCATTGCAGTTGCCGCTGTGGCTCCAGGTGTTTTCTTCGATAGCGAAGGCACCATTGCATTGAAAGTCAGCAATTTCAGTTTGGTGCGCGGGAACAACGCGGCCAAGGCTGGGGACATGCTGGCAATCGTTTGCACAGGGTTAGGACAATTTAATCCTGCTTTGGCAACTGGTCTGCTGCCGATCACTGCTACCCCTGTTGCAGGCACAGTTACGGTGCAAATCGGCGGAGTGGATGCCAGAGTGAATGCTGCTACTGCGTTGATTGGTCAGCCTGGTTACTACCTGGTGATTGCCGTTGTACCTGCTGGTGTTCGTGCTGGAAATACCACTGTAGTGGTCAAAGTCGGTGCAACCGCATCGAACACAACTACAATGGCCGTTCAATAGTCCTTTATTCCTACACCCGGCTACAGTTACAATCATCTAATCGTGATGCGTAACGTAGCCAGTGTAGGAGTACTGCTCCTTATTTTATCCGCCGCCCAGTCTGGCCCCTCTGTTGCTGAACGTCTTGCCATTCATCGCAACCTGGGGAAAGCTTTTTACGAAAATCCCACCACCCAAGCCTTGGCCGTTGTTGAATTTCGCAAGGCTTATGAGTTGCAACCAAATTCTTCTCGCGAACGCCTGAACTATGCCCTGGCCCTGTTGCGTGCGGGTTCCACAGAACAAGGCATAGATGAGCTTGAGAAAACGCAGAAGCAAGATCCGTCTTTGCCCCACACCTGGTTCAATTTGGGCATTCAGTTCAAACGGCGTGGCGAAGCAGACAAGGCTCGAATTCAGTTTCGTAAAATGGCCGAACTGGATCCAAACGATCCCATTACGCAATATAACCTTGGAGTACTGGAAAAGTTGGATGGCCGCATGGAACAAGCTGCTGCCGCCTTTGAAAACAGTCTACGACTGGATGCCATGCTCACGGCACCGCACTTTCAGCTCTTTAATTTATACCGGCAAATGGATAAGTCAGTGGAATCGCAAAAGCATTTGGCAGATTTCCAACGGCTGAAAAAAGATCAGGAAGGTGCCGCCATTCCAGAGGATATGGAATGGAATAAATACGCTGAAGTTCTGGACGAAGTTGCCCCTGCTGGGGATCCTGCACCGGTAGTTTCTGCTCGTTGGGAAGATCGACCCATTGCTTTGCCAGGTGGTTTGAAAGCGGAATCGCTCACCCGATTTGGCCACGGAGTGATTGCATTGGGTGGCAACCAGGCTTGGTTATTGCAAGTGGGTCAGCCACCGAAACGATTGCCCGCTCTGGCCGGTGCTATTTCCGTGGCTGTAGGCGATTTCGACAATGACGGCATTTCCGATCTTTGCGTGATCACGCCTACCGAAGCCTTTTTGTCGAAAAAATTTGCCCGTGGCGTCACCGTGGCCAAAGGGAAATTCACCAAAGCAGTTTGGATTGATTACGATCACGATTACGATTTAGACCTGGTGCTGCTGGGTGAAGATCAGAAGCTATTCCGCAATCAGGGTCAGGCTGGGTTTGTGGATAAGACTGCCAGCTTTCCGTTTGTGAAAGGCGTTGCCCTGGACGCAGTGGCATTTCGCCTGGAAGCCGAAACCAAGGGCTGGGATTTAGCGGTTTCCTACGCTGATCGGGACGGCGTACTCTACCACGATCAACTGGGCGGCGTTTTCAAGCCCATGGACTGGCCTGCATCGCAAGGGCGAAAAGATTTGGTGGCCGAGGATTTGGATCGGGATGGCGAAGTAGACATCCGTTCTGGAAGTAAAGTTTTCTATAACCGATTGACTCGCGGAATGCGCAGTTGGGTCCCAGGCGTATGGAAAGAAGCGTTTGCTGCGGCCGTGGTTCTGGATGGTGGCGACATTGCCTATCTGGATGCAAGGCAGCAACCGCACTTCGCCATAAACCGCGCCGTAGGTTCCAACTGGCTTCGAGTGCAATTGACTGGAGTGAAAAATTTGAAGCTGGCCCAAGGCAGCGAAGTGGAAGTGAAGTACGGGCGCTTCTATCAAAAGCAGGTCTATAACGGAGATCCCATTGCATTTGATTTGGGAAGTTATAAGAAAGCCGAAGTAGTGCGTATCGCCTGGCCTAATGGCCTGATTCAAAATGAAATGAATCAAACCACTGCTGCCGGTTTGCGTGCCAAAGAAGCGCAAAGATTGTCCGGTTCCTGCCCCATGATTTGGATCTGGAACGGAAAAGAATTTGAATTTGTGACCGACATTTTAGGCGTCGCTCCACTAGGAGCATCCTCTGGCGATGGCGATTATTTCCCTGTAGATCACGACGAATATATTCAGATTCCGGAAGGCGCGCTGAAGGCGAAAGACGGGCGATTTAATATTCGCATTACCGAAGAGCTTAGCGAAGTTGCCTACCTGGATGAAGTGGCTTTGGTGACTGTTGATCACCCTGCTGATCAAGATATTTTTGTAGCTGATAAATTTCAAACGCCACCGTATCCTGAATTTAGAGTTTACGGTGTGAGTCATAAAATGCCTCTTCTGGGTGCCAGGGAAAATGGCGTGAACGATGTTCGTGCTGCACTGGCCAAACGCGACGCCATCTATCCCAGAGGGTTTCGTCGCGATGCCGCCGGTGTTGCCGAAATGCACAGCCTGGAACTGGACATTGCCCCAGGGTCCGATCTGCTGCTGTTGAACGGCTGGGTAGATTGGGCCGATGGCAGCACGTTTTTAGGCGCTTCCCAGGAAAGTAAAGACGGTCTGGTTTTCCCGCGCATTGAAGTGAAAGGTTCGGATGGGAAATGGAAAGTCGCTGTAGCCGATATGGGTATTCCAGCCGGTAAACCAAAAACTATCGTCGTCGAACTGCCTGCTGCGATCTCGCGCAAAGGTGCCACCATCCGCATTGTGACTAATCTGGCGCTTTACTGGGATGAGGTGTTCACCGCAAGCAACGAAAATTTCGAAGGCACATTATCGACGCTACACGCCGTGAATGCTGTCACCACATTTCGCGGATTTTCCAAAGCCATCATTCACCCGCAGCGCCTGCAACCGGAACGATTTCTATATTTCCCCAGCAGTCCAGTGTCTATGTGGAACCAGACTCCGGGGCTTTACACGCGCTATGGCGATGTCCGGGAGTTACTCAATAATCCTGATGACCGGTTTGTGATCATGGGGTCTGGTGATGAATTGCAGCTTCAGTTCGACGCCACCCGCTTGCAGACGCTGGCCCCTGGATTCGTGCGGAGTTTCCTGTTGAAAGTGGATGGCTGGGCCAAAGATCGGGATGCGAACACGGCGTTTTCTCAATCCGTAGAACCATTACCATTTCATTCCATGACCAAGTATCCTTATCCCAACGCAGAACGATTTCCTGCTGACGAACAACATGCCACTTGGCGCAAACTCTACAATACTCGGCCCGCTATCAGAACCCTACGGCCATTGGCGGTGAGCCGATGACACGAACTAAAATCGCTGGAATTGCTCTGATCGTTTTCCTTGTAAGCACTGCCTACGTGGCCGCGTTTGCATCGGCCACTATTTTTTACATGGCAAATGTGGTGATGCATTTGGTGTTGGGTGCCTGCCTGTTTGTCTATGCGATAAGCCTGCTTCCCAATGTCCCTCGCTATATTTTGGGCGTCGCTTTTCTCACTGGCCTTTACTTAGCATGGCAAGGTTCGTTGTACTTCAACCGCCCCATTTGGATTGCTCACATCGCTATTGCAGCCGTTGGACTGCTGTTCTTAGGGATGTGGATCTTTAAGCAGCATCGCGAATTTGTGCCTTGGTTCTTCAGCTCCGCAGCGTTGTTGATTCTGCTACCAGCAGGGGTGCGGGTGTTCGGCGAACCACCGTTAAAGGTGGAAAATGCTCTAATCATTCCTACCTCAATGGAAGAAGAAGGAGGCGGTCCTAAATCTCCTTTCTGGCCTTCCGCTTCAAAAACCAACGTTGGCGGAACCATACCTTCCAACTTCTTTATGGATTCCAAGTTGTGCGGAGAATGCCACAAAGATGCCTATCAGCAATGGGAAAGTTCCATGCACCACTTCGCATCGTTCAACAACCAGTTTTATAGAAAGTCCATTGAACAGATGCAGGAATTAAGTGGCACCAAAGGCAGCAAATGGTGTGCCGGTTGTCATGACCACGCCCTGTTTTTTAACGGTCGGTTCGATACTCCGGTAAAGGATCAGATTGACACGCCCGAAGCGCAGAACGGCTTGGGATGTGTTTCCTGCCATTCCATCACCCACGTGCAAGGTTCGGTAGGGAACGGCGCGTTCACTATCCAATATCCTCCCTTGCATGAACTGGCTTCCAGTCGCAATCCGGTGATCCATCAAGCAGATCGTTTCCTGACCTTCTTGAATCCAGAGCCGCATCGGCGAACGTTCCTGAAACCGTTCATGCAGCAATCGGAATTTTGTGCCACTTGTCACAAAGTTCATTTAGATATTCCAGTGAACAACTACCGCTGGATCCGCGGCTTCAATGACTATGACAACTGGCAGGCCAGCGGAGTGAGCGGGCAGGGTGCTCGTAGTTTCTACTATCCACAGAAAACTTCCACTTGCTCGGATTGCCACATGACTATGGTGGATTCTAAGGACCCTGGAAATCGGAATGGGAAAATCCATTCGCATCGTTTCAGTGCCGCCAACACGGCGGTTGCCAATGCCAATGGCGATCAAACACAGTTAGCGGAAACGGAAAAATTTCTGAAATCAGGATTTGTCACGGTCGACATTTTCGCTATATCGCCTGTTGAAAAAGCTACCGGTTTGGAGATGCGTCGTCGAAACGACGCGCCGCAACAGTTGATGTCGTTCAACGGGGTTGGCGAAGAATCGGAACAAGGCGGTCAAACTGTGATTCGCGAAGTGGGCAAGGTGGCAGCGCCGTTAGACAAAGCCGGTGCTTCAGTTAAACCGGGCGATACAGTGCGCGTAGACGTTGTGGTGCGTACGCGTAAAATCGGCCATTTTTTTCCCGGAGGCACAGTAGATTCCTTCGACGTCTGGCTGGAACTGGCGGCCAAAGATGCCGACGGAAAAGTCGTCTTTTGGAGCGGCGCCGTGAACGATGGCGGTCCGGTTGAACAAGGTGCACATTTCTACCGTGCATTTGGTTTAGATGGCGAAGGCAATCCCATCAACAAACGCAATGCCTGGCAATTGCGCAGTGTGCTGTATGCCCGATTGATTCCACCCGGTGCTGCCGACGTTGCCCATTTCCGCATGAAGATCCCCGAAGGCGTAAAGGGTCCATTGCAACTGGAAGCGAAGCTGAACTATCGTAAGTTCTCGCATTACTACACCGAATACGCTTATGCAGGGAAGCCCGGAGCAGGCAGTGCAGGGCTGGATCACGATAGCCGCGAGTACAGTTTTGTAAAAGCAAATATTCCCAAGAATGTTTCGGGCGCAGTGAAAGATCGAATTCCGCAAGCTCCCATTGTGGTGCTGGCGACCACGAAATCAGCATTAACAGTGGGTCCGGGGATTTCCGTATGGCAGCCGAAAGTGGAATTGAAGGATCGGGAACGGTGGAACGATTGGGGCATTGGAATGTTGCTGCAAGGGGATTTGAAAGGTGCCGAATACGCTTTCAAAAAAGTGACCGAAGCGGAACCTGGTTATGCCGATGGCTGGTTGAACGTTGCTCGCGTTCTGATTCAGGAAGGTGAAACAGAAGCGGCCAAACCCTTTTTAGCAAAAGCCATGTCTCTTGATTCATCCCTAGGCCGAATTCATTTCTTCCAAGCTCTGGTGGAAAAGGCCGATGGCAATTACGATGCGGCATTGGCCAGTTTGGAGACTGTTCTGGCAAAGTATCCGCGGGATCGCGTGGTGCTCAATCAAGTAGCTCGCATTCGTTTTCTACAACGCAAGTATGAAGCATCCGTTGAAGCGGGCAATCGGGTATTGAAAGTGGACACGGAAGACGTTCAGGCACACTACACTTTAATGCTGGCTTACCGGGGATTAGGCAAAGTGGAGGAGGCGGCCAGGGAAGAAAAACTGTTCCGACGCTTCAAGGCCGATGAGCCTTCGCAATCCATTACACAAGTGCGCAGGCAAGCCAGTGCCGAAGATAATAACGAACGACAAATGATTCACGATCACGGGAGTGTTCCATTACGATGAGGCTCATCATAGCCTGTTTATTGCTCATTTCAGTTTGCTTTGGGCAAGTGAAATTTACCGACATCACCAAAGAAGCTGGGATTGTGTTCAATCACAACAGCGGGCGGGCAGGGAAGCGCTGGCTGCCGGAAACTATGGGGTCCGGGTGCCTGTTCTTCGATTACGACGGCGATGGCTGGCAGGATATTTTCCTGGTGAATTCCAAAGACTGGACGCCCAAGGGTCGCAAATCGATTGGCGCTCTATATCACAACAATCGCAACGGGACCTTTACCAATGTCACAGCAGGGAGCGGTTTGGATGTGGAGATGTTTGGTTTGGGAGTGACCTCGGCGGATTACGATAACGACGGGCGTGAAGATATTTACATCACCGCATTGGAAGGGGATCGTTTATTCCACAACGAAGGCAACGGCAAGTTTCGCGATGTGACAGCGGCGAGTGGAATTCACAACGCAGGGTTCCCGGCCAGCGCCGTCTTCTTTGATTTTGATCGCGATGGGAAAGTGGATCTTTTCGTCGCCAATTATGTGGATTGGACCATCAAAGGTGACTTGTGGTGTTCGCTCGATGGAAGTACAAAATCGTACTGCACTCCGGAATCCTATAAAAGTTTGCCGTCAAAGTTGTATCGAAATTTAGGGAATGGAAAATTCGCCGATGTCAGCCAGGCGGCAGGTTTGTCAGACAAAGGCAGCAAGGCACTAGGCGCGACGGTGTTGGATTTTGATGGCGACGGCTGGCCAGATCTGTTTGTATCGAATGACACGCAGCCCAACAAACTGTATCGCAATAATCGCAATGGAACCTTCAAGGAAATCGGGCTCAGTGCCGGAGTGGCGTTCGGCGAAGACGGCGTGGCCCGTGGTGCCATGGGTGTGGATGCCGGCGATTACGACCGTTCTGGCCGACCCCATTTGCTGGTTGGAAATTTCTCAAATCAGATGCTGGGTTTGTATCATAACGAAGGGAATGGGTTGTTTGTAGATGAAGCTCCGCGATCCTCAGTGGGCCGTTCCAGCCTGCTTTCATTGACCTTTGGAGCATTTTTCTTCGATTTCGACCTGGACGGCTGGTTGGATATTCTTACAGCCAATGGGCACATTGAAGAAGAAATTGGCCGTGTGCAACCCAAGGTTCAGTTTCGTCAGCCACCACTTTTATTCAGAAACTTGGGCAAAGGCAAGTTCGCCGATTTCTCAAAATCTGTTGGGGCTGACTTCCAAAAACCTATTGTGGCCCGCGGCGCAGCCTATGCCGATTTCGATCATGACGGCGATTTGGACGTGTTAATTTCAACCAACAATGGTCCGGCATATCTTTACCGCAACGATGGCGGCAACAAGAACAACTGGTTGCAAGTGAAACTGGAAGGTGTGAAATCGAACCGTAGTGCAATCGGCGCAGTGGTCCGCATTGAATCCGATTCCGGTAAGCAATGGCAAGTGGTCCACAGCGGGTCCAGTTACTGCTCACAAAGTGATTTAGCGCTGACGTTCGGCTTGGGGCAGGATGCAGTGGTGAAAAGTATCCAGATTGAATGGCCCAGTGGAACCAAGCAGAAGTTAGAAAATGTAAAGGCCCGCCAGACTCTCAAAATCCAAGAACCATAATAAAAGCCCAGTAGTTGATAGAATGGGTGAATTCCATGGAACCCAAACTGCGAATTGCCTCCATTACAGACGAATTTTCCCCAGATCTTGCCCTGGCTCTCAATGCCATGACGGCCATCGGCATGACGGGTGCGGAACTGCGCGTTCTGTGGGGGAAGAACATTCTGGACCTCTCCGATGAAGAACTAGCCAAGGCTAAATCTCTTCTCGTAGAACACAAAATGGAAGTCATCTCCATTGCTTCTCCGCTTCTGAAATGCGTGTTACCGGGTGCCCCGGAAATTGATGGCCGATTTCAGCAAGACGTCTTTGCCGCCAAACATACGTTCGAAGATCAGGCTCGGCTCACGGAACGGGCCTTTCATGTAGCAGAATTTTTCGGCGCGAAGATCGTTCGTGTTTTTAGCTATTGGCGAACAGTGGAACCGGAACAATGTTTCCCTGCCGTTGCTGCCGCGCTAACTGCTTTGGGTGAAAAGGCAGCAGCCCGAGGCTTGATCATCGGTCTTGAAAATGAACATGCATGTAACGTTGCCACGGCTGAACATTCCGCTAAGATGCTGGCCATGGTGCCCCACGCAGCGGTGAAACTGGTCTGGGATCCGGCCAATGCGCTCTGTTCCGGGGAAGTTCCATTCCCATTTGGGTACAAATTGCTTCCTGTGGACCGCATTATCCACGTCCACACCAAAGATTGCCACATGGAAAACCATAAGCCAATTTGGGGACCGCTGGGTACCCGCGACGTGGATTGGAAGGGTCAAATTGCTGCTTTATGGGCCGATGGATACCGTGGTTGGCTCAGTTTAGAGACACATTGGCCCGGGCCAGGGGGAATCAAGATGGAGGCATCTACCATCTGCGGATGGAACTTGCGTGGTTTAGCAGCCATGTAGCTGGTACTATTTCCCCCTACTAATGTGATAAATTTCCTGTTATCCGTGTAGCGAAAGGGAAACTTTCAGCGTCAAACCTAGTATCGTTGTGCGGAATAGAATGTGGGGTGTGGTCCGGCGGAATTGCCTGGCAATAACCGCTATGGGTCACATCCCTTTTAAGTTTTAATGGGAGGCATCTTGAAGATGCGTCGGAAACTAGCTGTTTCGGCGTTGGTGATCTTATTGTTGGCTGCCGCAGCGCTGGCCCAGCGTCGATCCCAACCCGTTGATTACCCATTCGACGAAGGTGCGCCTGTAGTAATGCCCCCAGACGCCAATGAAAAAACTGAGTTCGCCTTCGCCCGGCTGCGTTACCCCAACTGGCAATCGAACGACCGGATGTGGTCCATGCGCGGCAGTTGGTCCATTGATTATCCCAAGGCTGATCGGCAATTTATGTCGGGTGTGCGTCGTCTTACCCGTCTGCATGTCCGCTCTGTTGAACAGATTGTGGATCTTGAAAGTGACGACATTTTTAACTGGCCCTGGATCTATGCCGTAGAATCCGGCCACTGGGACCTTCCCGATAAGCAGGCTGCCAAGCTTCGCGAATATCTGCTTCGCGGCGGATTCCTGATGACTGACGATTTTCATGGAACCATGGAATGGGAAATCATGATGGCCTCCATGAGTCGCGTGTTTCCAGACCGTCCAGTGGTGAACATTCCCGCCAACGATCCCATCTTTCACATTCTTTACAATCTTGATGACAAATTTCAGGTACCTGGCACGGTAAACTATCCTTTCAACAAGACTTATGAATACGATGGCTACGAACCGGAATGGAAGGGGATTTATGACGACAAGGGTCGCTTGATGGTGGCCATCTGCCACAACATGGATTTGGGCGATGCCTGGGAATGGGCCGACAGCCCGCACTATCCAGAGAAATATGCTGGATTGGCTTACCGTATTGGAATTAACTACATTATTTACGCCATGAGCCATTGATCTAATCAACATGTTCGAATTTTTGTTCAAATATCCGTCCAGCGTTTTCGCCAAAGGCAAGTTGGTTCTGCTTGCCGGTTGGCCGTCGTGGTTGCTGCTTGTATTGGCGTTGCTGGCGGCCGTTGGTTTGGCATGGCTGATGTGGAAGACCCAGCCCGGTTGGAGCAAATTGCGTTCTGGCTTACTGTGGGCACTGCAAGCGGCAGTGGTTTGTACCCTGTTGCTGATGCTTTGGCAACCAGCGCTCAGCGTCTCTGCCCTGAAACCACAACAAAATATTGTGGCGATTGTAGTGGACAATTCCAGCAGCATGAAGCGTACCGATGCCGATGGCACGCGTCTGGACGCCGCCAAGAAGATTCTGGATTCGGGGTTGTTGAAAGATCTTGAAAAGCGTTTCCAGGTGCGGCTTTACAGTATTGACCAGGGCCTGCATCGGATTGCTAAAACCGATGCCCTCACTGGGGATTCGACGGTCAGCAAAATCGGCGAAGGGTTAAAGCAGTTGACGGCGGAATCCTCCGGGCTTCCCGTAGGTGCTGTGCTGTTACTCAGCGATGGAGCCGATAGCGCCGGTGGCATTGATCGCCAGACCATCGTCGATATTCGCAGCCAGCGGATTCCCGTGCACACCATTGGTTTCGGCAAAGAACAGCTAACCAAAGATCTGGAAATTCGTAATGTAGACGTGCCGTTGCGTGCGCTGGCCGATGCCCGTTTGAGCGCAGTAGTTCGGTTGCGGAATCGTGGTTACGGTGGGCAGAAGACTCGTTTAGAGATTCGCGATGGGGTGAAAATCCTGGCGGCGAAAGATGTAACTTTGGCGAAAGATGGCCAGGAGCAGACGGAATCGCTGCTATTTAGTGCCGGAATCGCCGGGGCCAGGCATCTCAATGTCGGTTTGAAGTTGATGGATGGGGAAGAAAATAAGGCAAACAATTCAATGAGCCGATTCGTGGTGGTAGAAAGTCGCAAGCCCCGTGTGCTTTACATTGAAGGCGAACCACGCTGGGAATTCAAGTTCATCCGCCGTGCAGTTGAAGAAGATCGTAGCCTGCAATTGATCACCATGCTGCGCGTGACCCAAAATAAGATTCTGCGTCAGGGTGGGGCCAATGCCAAAGAGTTGGAAGGCGGCTTTCCCACAACCGCCGAAGAATTGTTTCAATACGACGGTCTGATTATCGGCAGCGTCGATGCCGGCTATTTCTCCTTGACGCAGCAGGAACTGATCCGGCAATTTGCGGATCGACGCGGCGGTGGAGTTCTGTTCCTTGGTGGTCGCAGTTCGCTGGGCGATGGCGGTTACGATAAGACAGGCATGGCCGAAATGTTGCCTGTATCACTGACCGGAAACAAGGGAACCTTCGAACGTGACCTGGCCATTCCCATTGTCACTCCAGCGGGGAAGGACAGTCTGATTTTAAGGCTCCTGGAAGATCCTGACAAGAACATTGAGCGTTGGAAGACCATGCCCAAGCTGGCTGATTTTCAAGCCACCGGCAAAGCCAAGCCCGGTGCCGTAGTGCTGGCGGAAATGTCCACACCAAAGGGTGTGTTTCCATTGCTGACCGTTCAGAATTATGGACGCGGACGGGTGGCCGTCTTCGCGACTTCCGGCAGTTGGCGCTGGCAGATGACCCAGCCCAAAGAAGATACCACGCACGAAATGTTCTGGCAGCAGTTGCTGCGCTGGGTCAGTTCGGCGACCCAAGGGCAAGTGGTTTCTTCAACCCCGAATCCACTTTTAGCTGATGATGGCAAGCTGCCCATTCGTGTTGACGTTCGGGAAAAGAATTATCTTCCAGTTGCCGATGCCGATGTTACCGCCCGCATTCTTGGCCCCGCCGGTGTGGCCGCTCAAGTGAAGTTGACGCCAGATCCAGTGACTCCCGGAGTTTATGTGGGCTTGTGGAATGCCCCTGCTGTTGGCGATTACGTGGCCGAAGTGGAAGCACTTCGCAATGGGCAAAAAGTAGGATCGGACGCATTGCTGTTCCGCCGTGAAGATGGAGTGACAGAGAATTTCTACTCCGAACAGAATAAAGAATTACTGGAAAAACTGGCCGAAGAAACAGGTGGAAAATACTGGAAGCCGGAAGACGCGAAGAAGCTGCCCACTGAGATTTCCTTTTCTGAAGCCGGCATCACCACCCGCGAGACTTACGATTTATGGAACATGCCATTCTTCTTCCTTCTACTACTGGCAATGCGCGCAGGCGAATGGTTGCTGCGTCGCAAGTGGGGTGCTGTATGAAATGGATTTCCATGTTGTTGCTGTTGGCCAACGCCAGCTTTGGGGCGTCATGGTACGTGACCATCTCCGGCTTGGGTGGCGATCCCGAATATGAAGTTCGCTTCGCAGGCTGGGCTACCGATTTGGATAAGTCGCTACGAAACATTCCCGATGCCCAAGTAACCACTTACATCGGCAAGACTGCTACCAAAGAGACACTACGCAAAGCCTTTGCCGAATTTGCCATCAAGGTTAAACCAGAAGACAGTTTTGCGGTGTTCCTCATCGGCCACGGTACTTTTGATGGCACTGATTATAAATTCAACATCCCCGGGCCTGATCTTTCCGCTGCCGAACTTGCCGCATGGATGGATAAGCTTCCCGCCACTCGGCAATTAGTGGTCAACACCACATCTGCTGGCGGGGCATCCATAGCAGCCTTGCAGCGCGTCAATCGCACGGTGATTTCTGCAACACGCAGTGGCACAGAAAAGAATGCCACGTTGTTCGCCCGCTATTTTGTGGAAGCCTTGCGCGACCCCAGTGCCGATACCGATAAAAATGAAACGTTGAGTGCCCTGGAAGCTTTCCATTACGCCGATCAGAAAACCGTGAAGTTTTACGAGACTCAGAAACGCCTTGCCACGGAGCATGCCGTTCTGGAAGACACGGGCAAGGGTGAGGCGGTTCGAGCTCCGTCTGCCGAAAATGGTAAGGGTCTGACAGCGGGCCGATTCCCCCTGATGTCTCTTGGAAACGCCCGCAAATTCTCCCCGGAAAAAACGAAGTTGGTGGAGAAGAAACAGGATATTGAAGGGCAGATCGACAAGTTGAAATATGAGAAGGCGGCCATGCCTTCCGATGAATATCGCAAGAAGCTTTCTGGGCTCTTAGTGGAACTGGCTCGCACGCAGGAGGAGTTAGATAAATGAGATTCCTGCTGCTTTCACTGTTCTGTGTGACCTCCTGCAACTGGGCCGCCGCGCCAGCACCGCCATCCCCTTGCGAAGATCATCGCAAACACGGACGTCGCGATGCGGCCACTGCCTGCTTCAACAACCTGGTGAATACATCGAAAAATCCCGCTTTGATTGCCGAAGGGTTCTGGGGCTTGAAGAACTACAAAGCGGCCAATGAACTGTTCCGTAAAGCAGTTGCGGCCAACCCGAAAGATCCGCATGTGCGGGTCCGTTGGGGCCGCATGTACCTGGATCATTTCCAAAAAGTGGATGCCGCAGGGCTATTCGAAGAAGCTCTGGAGTTGAAAGAAAATTACGCTCCGGCACAGTTGGGCTTGGCCCTGGTCGCATCCGAGTCCTTTGAGGAAAAGGCCGTTGAAATGGCCAAAGAAGCGCTGAAGAACGACCCGACTTTGGTAGAAGCACAGGAACTGTTGGCCCGCCTTGCCCTGGAAGAAGGCAACGAATTGAAGGCTGGTGAAGAGGCAGAAAAAGCGCTGAAGATGACGCCAGAAGCCCTGGATGCGATGGCTGTGATGGCTACCATTCACATGCTCAATGATCGCGATGCTTCCGAATGGACTAACCGGATTTTGAAAATCAATCCCAGCTATGGTCAGGCGTGGTCCATAGTCGCCCACTTTTTCGTCATCAATCGTCGATACGAAGAAGGCATTCAGATGTACTACAAAGCTCTTGAACTGGACTCAGGCCTGCTTGAAACCAAGTCCGACCTTGGTGTGAATCTGATGCGTCTGGGTCGTGACGTGGAAGCTCGTAAGTTGCTGGAAGAAGCCTTTGCTGGAGGTTACACCAGCGCTGCCACGGTGAATACTTTGAAGCTGATGGACAGCTATAAAAACTTTGACACCCTGCTAACTCCCAAAACTGACATCCGTCTGCACAAGAAAGAAACCGCTTTGCTGAAGCTATATTTCCAGCCAGAACTGGAACGTGCCATTGCCACTTACGAAGCTAAATACAAATTCAAATTGAAAGAACCGGTGCGGCTGGAAGTATATCCAGACCATGAAGATTTCGCAGTTCGAACCATGGGTCTGCCAGGGCTGGGCGCTTTGGGCGTCACATTCGGAACCGTAGTTGCTATGGATTCCCCTTCAGGTCGCAAGCCTGGCGCGTTCCACTGGGCCAGTACTTTGTGGCATGAATTGGATCACGTGTATGTGCTGACTGCTACCCAACATCGGGTGCCGCGCTGGTTTGCCGAAGGCATGGCGATGCATGAAGAAACCGCCAACAATCCTGAATGGGGTGACCGTTTTTCTGTGGAAGGAATCACCGCCATTCGTGACAAAAAGTTGCTGCCCATTGCCACGCTGGATGCGGGTTTTGTTCGTCCCAAATATCCAGCGCAAGTAACTGTAAGTTATTTTCAGGCAGGTAAAATTTGCGATTACATCAAAGAACGCTGGGGTTTTGACAAGCTTTTGGAAATGATGAACGCCTTTGGTGCCAAGCAAACCACCGAACAAATTGTTGAACAAAAACTTGGAATGAAACCAGAACAGTTCGATATTGAGTTTCTGGCTTGGCTCAACAAACAGGTTGGAAATACGGTGACTCACTTCGAGGAATGGCGCAAGCGGCTGAAGCAGAGTGTCGCCCTGATGAAGGAAAAGAAGTACGACGAAATATTGAAAGATGGCCATGAGATTCGCGACCTTTACCCTGATTATGTTGAGGCCGGTAATATGTACGAAATGATGGCCAGCAGCTTTCTGGAAAAGAAAGATACCGAATCGGCGATCAAAGAATTGACCGCTTACGCCAAAATCGGTGGGCGGGATCGGGATGTGCTGAAGAAGCTGGGAAAACTGCTGGAAGACAAGGGTAACAAGCAGGAAGCCGCCGCCGTCTACGACCGTATCAACTATTTTTATCCTATGCAGGATGAAGAATTACATCGAAAATTGGGCGATCTTTGGATGGATTTAAAGAACGCCAAAGGGGCTGTTCGGGAATTCAGCG
>JAYWBH010000015.1:0-8408 GCA_043781815.1 Bryobacterales bacterium
GTGCTCCAGGGGCTATCGTCGAAGCCTGCTTTAATGCGGCGGCCCAGCGGATTTTCCCCAGGGAAATACTTTTTGGCAAAGGGCTCATTGATCACCGCGACTGGCGTGGAAGCAGGGCTATCGTCACCTCGTTCGAAAAAACGGCCCGAAACAAGTTTCAAGCCTAATGTTTCAGCGAATCCTGAACTGGCAGCGCGGAAATTGGCCACTGGCTGATCACTACTTTGCAGCACTGGCCGATTTTCAATCTCGAAATTCAAGGTGGGATTGCCAGGGGTAAGCGGCACGTCGCGCGCCACGCCCGCCGAGTTGACGCCGGGCAATTGTCGCAATCGCTGCACGTATTGTTCCATGAACGCAGGCACCGCTGGGCCGGGATATTGCTTGGCAGGCAGACTGACTTTGGCGGTGATTACGTGATCCGTTTTGAAGCCGGGGTCCACCTGCTGCAGTTGGCTGAAACTACGGAATAACAGGCCCGCGCTGGTGAGCAGCAACATGGACAAAGCCACTTCGGCAATCACTAACGCGGAACGCAAACGAGCCTGCCCGATGCCGCCGATGGAGCCGCGACCCGCTCCACGCAGCACCGTGTTCAGGTCAATGCGACCAGCAGTCAACGCTGGTGCCAAGCCGAAAATAATACCGGTAAGAATGGAGATGGCGAAGGTGAACAGCACCACGTTCCAATCCAATGTGACCGTGGCTCCAATAGGCAGAAACGATGCACCCAAGGTGGTGAGTCCGCGCAGGCTGAAGGCGGCCAGGCCAAGGCCAAGCAAGCCGCCGCACACAGCCAGCGTAATGCTCTCTGTCAGCAGTTGACGCGCTAAATCCCACGAACCAGCACCCAGCGCGGCCCGCACGGCGATCTCTTTTTGACGTGCTCCACTGCGTGCGATGAGTAAGTTCGCCACGTTAGCACAGGCGATCAAAAGCACTGATCCCACTGCTGCTAAAAGGATCAACAAAGTGGGCCGCACATTTCCGGAAATCTGTTCGCGCAGTGGAATCACATTGGCGCCCCAGCCATTATTCAAATCGCGATATTCTTCGGAAAGCTGTTTGGCGATGGACTGCAATTCGGAGTTGGCCTGTTCCTTTGAAACCCCTGGAGCAAGCCTGCCCACGCCACGAAAATTGTGATTGCCTCGACGACGAAGGGAAAGCAGGTCAGGCGTTAACGCGAGCGGGCTGAACAGTTCCGCCTTAACTTCTGGTAGCGTGAAATTTTCCGGCATTATGCCGACAATGCGAGCATCGGCACCGTTCACCTGCAGGGTGGAGTTGAGAGTTTGTGAACTTCCAGCAAAGCGGCGCTGCCACAGGGCGTGCGAAATCAAAACAGTTTTATCGGCACCGGGCTGTTCCTCATCAATCGAAAACAGACGACCGGAAACGGGTTGAATTCCCAATGCGGTAAGGGCTCCGGGAGAAACTTCGGCCGCGTCCAATTTTTCTGGAAAATCACCCATGGTGAGCACAGCGGAGGTGTCGCGGAAAAGTCCCATGCTGGTGAGGGAGTGCTGACGTTGACGCCAATCCTGAAAATTCGCGGCAGATATTTTGAAATTGCCAACCTTCGGGCTGACCTCGAATAGGGCCACCAGATCATCGGCTTTGGTGTAGGGAAGTGGACGCAGCAAGACGGCGTTGATGACGCTGAAAACTGCCGTGTTGGCACCAATTCCCAAAGCCAGTGCGGCCAGTGCGGTGAGGGTGAACGAAGGAACTTTCGCCATACTGCGGAATGCGTATTGAATATCTTTTAGTAATTGACTCATAGCTTTAAAATCGTACCCCAAGGTAGCGTAGCAGAGGTTAAGACGAGTGGCTATAACTTTTCACTTCGTAGTGTGAGTTTAGGCGAATAAACAGCGAATTTCGCCGCCTGGAACGAAAATCGTAAGCGACAGTAGTCACTGAGAGCGCATACGGGTAAGGCGGCCCAAGTGCGATCATTGAAGGATTGCCTTTTACTGAAGAACTTTCGGAATTACTCCCTGCTGACTTGCCTCATCGGGACCGCTGCATTGCGGGCTGTGCGCGCCACTTGGAATTGATTGTTGAAGCAAATCAGTCATTCAACTTGACTCGCATAATTTCTCCTAGAGAAGCTGCCATTAAGCATGTGCTGGATTCGTTGTTGCCGTGGCGGCTGTTTGCTGGAGCAGGACGTGTGGCCGATGCGGGAACGGGTGCCGGATATCCGGGAATTCCATTGGCATTCATACTGCCTGAAACACATTTCGTGCTTCTGGAATCCACACAGAAGAAGGCCCGATTTGTGGAAACAGCAGTGGCTGAACTTGGGCTGACGAATGTGGAAGTGCATCCGGTGCGGGCGGAAGATTGGCTAGCCACCAATGAAGTGGATATTGTTACGGCACGGGCAGTGGTTCCACTGGACCGGGCTATTCCGCTATTTTTGCAGGCTCTTAGAAAGGGGGCGAAGGTACTGCTCTATAAGGGTCCAGATGTGGATGCAGAAATCGTCGCGGCAGCGCTTGAGGCTCGTAAACGGAAGGTGAATATTGAATTGAAGGAACGACACGAATTGCCGGGCAACCTGGGGATTCGGACTATTTTGGAACTGTCCGTTTAGTGTTCTGGTTTAGGGCGATCAAGCCACCCCCTTTCGCACGTTAAGTTGATGATACACTTAAGGCTAGATTTTGAATGTATCCAAATAGACCTTCTTTCCCGCCGAGGCGACTACCCCAAAAGATCCGCGAAAACGTCAATGAGGCGATTCGCGCCAAAGAAGTCCGAGCCGTATTCCCCGATGGTTCCGTCGAGGTATTACCAACAGCCGTTGCCATACGCAGGGCCAAAGAGCTTGGGTTTGATCTAATTCTTGTATCGCCCACCGCCGATCCGCCAGTTGCTAAAGCCATGGATTATGGCCAATGGCAGTATGAGCAGAAAAAGAAATCGCACGAAGCGAAGAAGAAACAGCACGTCATTCAAGTGAAGGAACTGAAGTTCCGTCCCAATACCGATGACCACGATTACGACTTTAAAAAGAACCACGCCATTCGCTTTTTGAAAGATGGCAACCGGGTGAAGGCCATTGTGCAGTTCCGCGGTCGCGAAATTGCGCATACCGATTTGGGTCGTCAACTGTTGCTACGATTCGCCAATGACCTGGCGTCGGTAGGTGCCGTGGAAGGTTCACCCCGTCTGGAAGGCCGCAATGCGCACATCATTATTAGTCCGAAAAAAGATGTTCCTGTAGCAGCGAAGCCCAAAGAAAAAAGCGATCATCCGCCGACTCCCGCGCCAGCGCCTACAAGCAACTAATTGTAATTCGATTGAAACAAAACAACGCCTCCTGTTTGGGGGGCGTTTGTTATTTTAAATCACTGCAGCACGATTCCATTTGCCAGGAGCGTTTGAAAAGACCCGAAGAGCAATCTTTGCGGCTCCACAATGGGTGATTTGGGTGTAGTATTTAATCAAATGCGCATAATTAGCATGTCCATTATCGCTTGCTTTCTGGTTGTGGCTACGGGAAGTGCCCAGTCTGATCGGGACTTTTCCGGGACCTGGAAGCTGAACTCCAAGCGCAGCAATCTGAATGAAATGACGGTGCCAACGGATTCAGCCATACGGATTGAGCAGAGCCCGGCTTCGTTGACGTTGTTTGGAACTTTACAAGAGGGCGGGGCGTCGCGAACTTCCGCCTACCCACTGGACGGAAGATCGGAAAGAAGCAAGGCGGGTGCATCGGTTTCGACTACCGTGACCAAGTGGGAGGGTTCCGCACTGCTGGTGAACACGATTGTCAGCGGACCCACGAATTACACCGTGATGGAGCGCTGGAAACGTTCTCCCGATGGAAATACAATCACTGTGAAGCGGACCCTGGTTCGAAATACTGGCGAAATTGAATCTATCCTGGTCTATGAAAATCCTCAGGCTATGGCCAGAGTCCAACCGACTCTTGTCCAGCCTGTCCAGCCCACGCAACCCACCCAGCCCACGCGAACAGCCCAGCCAGAGTTGCAACCAGCCTGGACCCGAGCCGCACCATCGCAGCAACAGAAGAATGAGTCGCCAGAGCAGGACTACGTGGTGACCGCTGGGACGCGGGTGTTGTTGCGCCTAACCAATTCCATAAATACTAAGCGCACTGTTGCTGGTGACCATGTGTATCTGGAAACAGCGACGCCGGTGTATGTGGATGGCAAGCTAATCATTCCCGCCGGTAGTTATGTTACAGGGACAGTTACTGAATCAAAACGTGCTGGGCGGGTAAAAGGTTTGTCTGCACTCAACTTACAATTTGAATCCATTACATTGCGCAACGGCGTTGTGCATGATCTGCGATCCCGTGCAGGAAGCGTGGATACGAAGGGCAATCTGGATCGCGCTGAAGGCCGCATCAAGGGTGAAAGCAATAAAGGTGGCGATGCGGGGACGGTGGCCAAGACTACGGCTGCTGGTACCGGAATCGGCGCAGTGATCGGCAGTGCTGCGGGCCATACAGGCATGGGTGCAGGCGTCGGCGCTGCGGCGGGAGCCCTAGGCGGTTTGGCCGGTGTTCTTGGTTCGCGTGGGGCTGATGTGGTGTTGCCGCAAGGGACCACTATGGAACTGGTGGTGGACCGTGATTTACGATTTACACCAGAAGAGTTACGGGCCATTCGCTAACATCAACATCGCCTTGCCAAACAGGAACTAAGTTTGCAAAGTTATGTAAATGAACCAAGTTACAAGTGTCCTTCGTAAAGTTATATGAATCCTACCTGTTGCCCATAACCAAATGGTTTCCGGGCTGCGTCTCAACTTATGTAAGCAGTCAGCACCACGAAACAACAGTGCTGACAGCAACATTCTAAGGAGACAATTCAATGAATTTAATTACCCGCACTTTGCTCGGGACAGCAGTTCTGTATCTGACCAGCTTCGTCCCAACTGCTTCTGCTCAAATGAGCGAATCCCTGAAGTTCCACCTTCCAGTAGCCGCACATTTTGGATCCACTGAGGTCCCCAGCGGCGACTACTCCATTTATCAGGTCAAGAACACCAATGGTCAGCCAACATTAGAAGTGTCATCGCCCAAAGGGGAAGTCCACTTCTTTGTCCAAGCCATTCGGATGGAGGCGGCAACCCCTTCCACCGCAACCAACGTAATTTTGACGGAGCAAGCTGGCGTCTATCATGTGACCAAAGTGGAAGTGGCAGGCAGCCCGCAATTCTACGAAATCATGTCGGTTGAAAACAAGTAAGCCCACCAGGGAAGGTGGTTGAATTCAGCCATCTTCCCTTAAAAGCAATCCCAGGAAGGTTGTTTTTTCAATCAGTTAGAGTTTGGACTTCTACATGCATATACATCAGCGAGAGGATTGAAACATATGCGTTCCAATACAAAATTCCTAGCCGCCGTTGCACTGGCATTTACCATCAGTCCGGCGTTTGCGCAGTCACAGGCCCCCGTTCAAGATGGCGGATGGAGAAAGTTCGGCGATGGCGATGGTGCCGTAAGCCAGGCGCAAAATCAACCGCCACAAAATCAAGATGACCAGTCCGCTGCCCGCCCCCCGCAGACAGCCCGTCCACAATTTGAGGATCGGCAGGATTTTCCTCCTCCGTCCTATCAACCAGCTCCAGCCAGGCTTACAATTCCCGCTGGCACCTGGATCACCGTACGTGTTGACCAGCCCATTTCCAGCGATCATAACCGAGCAGGCGATGCGTTTACCGCCACGCTTACTTCGCCGATTGTGGCCAACGGAATCGTAGTGGCGCGCCGGGGTCAAACTCTGGCAGGCCGCGTCGCCGAATCGCTAAAAGCAGGGCGCATTAAAGGAACTTCCAGCCTTGGTGTTGAGCTGATCGAACTGAGCATTGTCGATGGACAACGGGTCCCCGTTCGCACTGAATTAATGCTATACGCGGGCGGCACATCCGTCGGTCGCGATGCTACGGCAATCGCAACGACTACTGGGTTAGGTGCGGCCATCGGCGCTTCTGCCGCAGGTGGATTTGGAGCGGGCATGGGGGCCATTGTCGGCGTTGGTGCTTCCGCCATAGGCGTGCTCACCACACGTGGCCGAGCTACTGAAATTTACCCTGAAACAGCGATCACGTTCCGCCTCACCGCTCCGGTTGAAATTTCAACGGAGCGCAGCCAACAGGCATTCCATGCAGTACGTCAGGAAGATTTTGAAACTCGGCAGTTGCAGCAACGGACAGTTCATGTCTCTGCCCCGTCTTACTATGGTGCTGGATACGGTTATGGTTACGGCTATCCCTACTTTTATTCACCGTACCGCAGCTTTGGTCCTAGCTTTTACTTTTCCACTGGCCATCGGGGTTACGGTGGTCGTGGGTTTCGTCGCTAATTAAAGTGACGCTGCTATCACGGATTGCCACAGATCAAACTTGAAGCTGGACACAGATAAGACCGCTATATTTATCTCTGTTCATCTTGGGCTGGATCTGTGGCAATTGTTGTATTGTGAAGCGCTATATCGTAATATCGCTATATCGAATTACAAGGACAACGTGTGAATCCTCCTATTTCCTATATCCAAAAACTGCTGGTGACTGCTGCTTTTGCATCCTTAAGCCTAAACGCCCAGCCTAGAAGCGGTGCCCGTCAATTGCCCGATGCCCCAGCGCGCGATCTGGTTCAGCGCGTTTGCGGTGCCACCTGCCATGGCCCAGAAATTATTGTCGGCAAGGGCATGGGTCGCGATCAGTGGTTGGCCACCGTGAACAGTATGGTCAGTCGCGGTGCGAAAATAGCAGATGCCGAATTTCCGCAAGTCTTGGATTATCTGGTGGCCAACTTCCCGGTGCGGGCGGCCAACCCTGGTCCCCCACGTCCAGGCGGTGGCGGGCTCACACCCGGTGCCGATGATCACCACGTGGTTGACCCCACCGCTTCCGCCCGCGGCAAAACGGTTTACATTGCCGAGTGCATCACTTGCCACGGCGTGAAAGCTCGTGGTGGCGATGGCCCGCAAGGTGGTGCCGATCTGGTGCGCTCCCTGGTGGTTCTTAAAGATCGCTACGGCAGCACCGTCAGTGCTTTTCTAACCAAGGGACATCCTATGCAAAGCGGACGGCCCAGTTCCGGCTTGACGTCAGAACAAACTCTTGACCTTGCCCACTACTTGCACGACAAGGTTGGCGACACATTGCGCAGCGGTCCTTACAACAAAATCCTTAATGTCTTAACGGGCGATGCCAAGGCAGGTGCTCAATATTTCAATGGAGCGGGCGGTTGTAACCAATGCCATTCCGTTACAGGAGATCTGAAAGGCATCGGCGGTAAGTACGATCCGCCAACGTTGCAGGCTAAGTTTTTGTTCCCTCGTGTGGTGGGTTTCGGACGCCGACCTGGCGGTGGATTAAGCACTGCCAAACCGGTTACGGTCACAGTGACTCCGGCCAACGGTCCGGCTGTAAATGGTGTGTTGGACCGCTTGGATGACTTCAACGTTTCCTTAAAGGATTCCGACGGGGAATACCGTTCCTTCAAACGAACCAAAGATTTGAAAGTAGAAAAGCACGATCCCTACCAAGTGCACGCCGACCTACTCGACGTTTATACAGATAAGAACATGCACGATATTGTGGCCTATTTGGAGGGCTTGAAATGAACCGCATCCTAGCTATTTCCCTGCTCACCACCTGCGCATTTGGACAAGGGTTGATTCCGTCAAAATTGCTGCAACCGCCCACAGATTCCTGGCCCATGTATAACGGCGATTATTCCGGGCGTCGCTTTAGCACGCTGAAGAAAATCAACGATCAGAACGTAGGTTCAATGAGCCTGGCCTGGGTGTATCGCATCACCGCTCCAGGTGGAATCAAGGCAACGCCATTAGTGTTAGATGGCATTATGTACTTCACCGTGCCCGATCATGTTTGGGCTATTGATGCGCGCACTGGTCGTGAAATTTGGCACTACACCTGGGCTTCCAAGGGCGGCATTCACATTGGGAATCGTGGGGTGGGCATCTACGGCAAGTGGCTCTATTTTGAAACGCCCGATTGCAATCTGGTCTCTTTGAATTTGAAAGACGGCAAGGAGCGTTGGCATAAACCAATTTGCGAACTGGACCAGATGTACTTCGGCAGCACTGCTCCGCTTATCGTAAAAAACCACGTGATTGTAGGGGTAAGTGGTGACGATTTGGACGTGCCTGGTTACATTGAATCGCACAACCCTGAAACAGGTGATTTGGAATGGCGCTGGTATGCCCATCCGCAACCTGGTTCCGAGGAAGCGAAAAGCTGGCCATCGGTGGAATCAATGTTGCATGGCGGCGGCATGGTGTGGGGCGCAACTACATACGATCCTGAATTGAACCTGATCTATTTCGGCACGGGAAATCCGCAGCCAGTGATTGCCGGTAAGGGTCGCATTGGGGACAACTTATATACGGAAT
>JAYWBH010000016.1:0-2737 GCA_043781815.1 Bryobacterales bacterium
ACCAAGCTGGATTTAGATCCGGGTTATCATAGTAAGAATTTAAATTTCCCTGTTACCAATGTTTTCTCTTAAGCAAACCACCACCATCGCCGCGATCACAATGCTGGCAGTCTTCAATGTGAGCGCGCAAAAGCCTGAACCCGCGCCTTCTTCCCAGGTTCCTGTTGCCACAGCACCTGAGAAAGATACAATACGCAGGCCCACTTCCTCAACCGGCGCAAGCATGGAAAAGGTGAACTACGTGCGACGCTTCTCCATTGCTGCGTCTTTAAGTGTGTTGGCGCTGGATACGATGAAAGACAGCACAACCGGCCAGGTGAACAATCAGATTGACGCCATCTACGCCACAACCGTCCAGTCAAAAAGAATCGGTTATGGAGCCACAGGTCAGATAGCCATCACCAATCACCTGGCAATCAGTGCTGGTATTTTTATCAGAAAAGCATCTTACGCAATGAATAGCGATGTTTTCACCGGCACCGACAACATTCTCACCCTCATCGACGAACGCAAGCACACAATTACCAACGAAACCACCAGCGCCCGCTTTTACGATATTCCAGTAACCGTGCGCTATTTTGCAAAAGGCCGCCAGGAAAAAGGTGCCCATTTGTTTCTGGAAGCAGGTGGTGTCATCCGTAAGGTTTCCGGCATCAACAGTTCCATTGACTCCACAATCAATGGCGGCACCACCACTTGCTGCGTTACTACTCCCATCACCCCTCACAAGAAAAACACCAATGGCTTAGTGGGTGGTGTGGGCGTTCATTTGGTTGACCCTTTGGGTATCCGTCTTATACCCAGTGTGCGCTATACATACTTTCTGGATTCGCCCTTCAACACGTTTTCAACCAAGAACAAGCGCAACCAGATTGAAGCAATCATAACCATAGGATTCTAGGCAGAGTTCGACGAATCTTCATACAATAGAGATTACAAGTTAATTTGCAGTCTCTAAATGCATGCGACGAGTGATTACAACTATCGACGTTCCTGCCAGTGGTCCGCTGCGTGTCCCGGTGGGCACCATTGTGACGCCTTCCGCACGGGATTTAGCTTCCGAACGCGGCGTGGCCATTCTGGAAGTGCAAGCACACGAATTGAACGGTGTTGTACCTGCAAATAAGACAGTAGGAATCGGTAGCGATCACGGTGGCTTTGAGGTTAAAGAACGGTTGAAGCCGATCCTTGAAGAGTTAGGATTCACTGCCCGTGACGTGGGTGTTTATGAAGAAAAGTCCGTCGACTATCCCGATATCGCCGAAAAAGTGGCCGACATGGTGGCCCAGGGATTAGTCTGTATGGGCGTGGTCATTGATGGAGCAGGAATCGGGTCTTCCATGGCCGCCAACAAGGTTCCAGGGGTTCGCGCATCCCTTTGCTGGGATAAAGCCTCAGCCCGCAATGCCAAGGAACACAACAATGCCAACGTTCTAACTTTGGGCGGACGGTTGCTTACTGCGACGCAGTGCGAAGAAGTGTTGCGAACTTGGATTACCACCCCTTTCGCAGGCGGACGGCACCAGGCAAGAGTCGATAAAATTACTGCCATTGAACAAAAACATACAAAGTGAATTGATAATGAACCCGGCGGAACTGGATCAACTGGTATCTCAAATCGGCGAAGAAATTCTGGCCAGACTAAGCGCAAAAAAGCTTGCTGGGGCAGAAGGGCTGGGCCTTGCCAATACGGTCTGTCCGGGCTGCACCCAACGATGTGCCCAAACCTGCGAAGCTAAGACCAAAAAGATTATTGCCTGTGGTGCCGACCGCATTTCCGCCAGTGAAAAACTGACCCGCATTGCGCCGGAAATCGCATCGCTCATTGATCACACCATCTTGAAGCCCGACGCCACTGCCGATGAAGTCAGCAAGATTTGTACCGAAGCCAGAAAGTATAGCTTTGCCAGTGTTTGCATTAATCCGTTCTGGGTTCCCTTTGTGGCCAAGCTGTTGAAAGGCTCGCCTGTCAAGGTTTGCACCGTAATCGGATTCCCGCTAGGTGCCAATACTACCGATATCAAAGTGACTGAAACTGAAAACGCTGTTCTGTGCGGCGCCGAAGAAGTGGATATGGTGATCAACGTCGGTGCCTTGAAATCGGGTGATTACGAATTTGTGGAACGCGATATTCGTTGTGTAGCGCAAGCCGCCCATCGTGGTGGTGCCATATTGAAAGTTATCATTGAAACCGCCCTTTTAGACGATCAACAAAAAGCCATGGCCTGCACACTCGCCAAATTAGCAGGTGCCGATTTTGTGAAGACCTCCACAGGCTTCGCCAAAAGTGGCGCGACTGCTGCCGACATCGCACTGATGCGCAGTATTGTGGGCCCTGGCATGGGTGTTAAAGCATCGGGCGGCATTCGCAGTCTGGAAGATGTGAAGACTATGGAAGCCGCAGGGGCATCGCGGATTGGAGCCAGTGCCAGCGTCAAAATCATGGAAGCTGCCGGTGGTGGTACCATCGCAAACGCCGCCAAGCAGGACGGCTACTAAATGCCTGTGAAAAAGACTGCGGTGCGCTTTGAGGAGCGCGCCGAACTCCTCGATTTTCTATTGGAAGTTTCCGCAATCACTGCCGAAACGCTAGACCTGGACCGTCTGCTGGACAATGTAGCCGAGATCATCAAGAAGGTGATCCCCTATCAGTTGTTCGCCATCATGCTCTACAACGACAAGCGCAAAACCTTGCGAATTAAGCACGCCATAGGCCACCGCGAAGAAATTTGTAAGC
>JAYWBH010000017.1:0-8394 GCA_043781815.1 Bryobacterales bacterium
CGCCAATTGGCGTGACCTTTCGTGCCATTTTCTGCAAAATCCAGAACAGCGCCGCCGTGAATCCATAATTTTTCCAGCGCCTTATCGAACACATCGGGATCTATGCGCGCCTTCCTCTGCAAGTCCTCTTTGGATTGCGGCTCGCTTGAGAGTAGAGCGTAAATCTTGTCCAGCACTGGCACTTCCGGATAATCCCGCTCTACAAAAAAATCATGCGTATAACGATCAGCATAGGAGTGCATCAGCACCACGCGGCTAGGATTGCCGTCCCGCCCGGCGCGACCAATTTCCTGATAGTAACCTTCAATGGTCCCAGGCAAAGCGGTATGGATAACGGTGCGGATATCGGGCTTGTCAATCCCCATTCCGAAAGCGATTGTGGCAACCATCACTTGCAGCTTGCCCGCTTGAAAACGCTCCTGTACTGATTGTCGATGGGCTGCATCCAACCCGGCGTGATAGGCCGCCGCAGGCATGACCCGCGCCAATTCCCCCGCTAAAGATTCCACCTGCTTTCGCGTTGGTGCATAGATAATTGCTGGGCGCCGTTCTTCATCGTCCAATAATTCCAGCACCAACCGGGACCTGTCCGTCGGAGAGATTTCCACCACTTCAATGGCAAGGTTGGATCGTCGGAAGCCGTGAATGAACCTGGCTGCTTCCGATAGCCCCAACTGCACGGCGATATCTTTTTGCACCATCACCGTGGCTGTAGCGGTCAATGCCACCACAGGGGCCGGTCGTAAGCTGGGAAGATGCTGGCCGAACATGCGATAGTCAGGCCGAAAATCGTGACCCCATTGGGAAATGCAGTGCGCTTCATCAATGGCAATCAAGGAGGGTTTACGCTTGGCAAGCATCTCTGGAAAGCCCGCAACTCGCAGCCGTTCCGGAGCGATGAAAAGGAACTGCAATTTCCCATTTAGATAATCAATGCAGGTCTGCCGTGATGCGGCGCGGTCGCGACCGGAGTGAATGCGTCCTACCGCGAAACCTAAGCTGGCAAGCTTGGCCACTTGATCTTCCATCAACGCAATCAATGGGCTGATGACGAGCGTTGTGCCACCCCTGGCAATACCGGGAAGTTGGTAACACAACGATTTGCCGGAGCCGGTGGGCATCACCAGCAACACGTCGCGCCCTTCAATCACGGCGTTGCAAACGGCTTCCTGATTCGCCCGAAAGCCTGGGTAGCCGAAGCCTTTGGTAAGTAGATCCGATAGGCTGCTGAAAGTTTGCGGCTCACTCAGAACCACTTCGACCAAGGGCTTTGAAGCAACTTCGGACTTCTTCGCAATTTGTGGCGAGCCAGCTTTTCCAACCACATCGGTGACATACGCTTCAATCCCGGAAAGGAATCCATCGAGCTGTGCCCCGCCCTTCTCAATGCGTTTCAAGTAAGCTTCCCACTGACCGGTCATGATGGGACTCTTCACTTCTGGATGCACTACTTCAATCAGCCGGATGCCTTTATCGGTTGCCTCAAGGCTCTTACCATCACGGACAATGTATTCGCGCTTCAACAGCACTTCAATGATGGAAGCGCGGGTAGCTGGAGTGCCCAGACCGCCTTCTTTCATGGCATCGGAAAGTTCCTTTTCATCCAGGGTCTTCCCGGCTGTCTCCATGGCTGTGAGCAGCGTGCCTTCTGTAAATCGACGAGGGGCTCGGGTCTTTTTGCTGACCGCCTCCACATCCACCACATCTTGCTGTTGATCTTTTTCAAGCGAAGGTGGCAGCACTTGTTCGGCAGTGTTTTTCTCTGCGGCCTTCCCTTTTTTCTTTTCAGCCTGAAGATCCAAAACCTTCCAGCCAACCTGCTTCACTACTGTTCCAGAAGAATGGTAGCGATCTACAATTCCAGGATTTTCAATCATCGTAATGACAGTGGTGACAGACCAGATGTGATCGTCATGCCAAGCGCTTAATAAGCGTCGAGCGATGAGGTCATAAATCTTGGTTTCATCGGCAGATAAATTGGCTCTGCCGGGGGGCGTGGTTGTGGGAATAATGGCGTGGTGATCGCTGACTTTGGAGGCGTCCACATAGCGACGGCTCAATAGACGATCCCCTGTCCCTGCGGCGAAATACTTGCCATACTGCGGTTCCAATTGCTTAACGATTGCAGGCAATGTTGCAGCAACGTCGGCGGGAAGATGTCGGCTATCTGTTCTTGGATAGCTGATGAGCTTGTGCTTTTCGTAAAGCGCCTGGGCTACGTCCAGTGTCTTTTGCGCCGACAATCCGAACAGTCGATTGGCGTGACGCTGCAGTTCGGTCAGGTCATACAGAAACGGTGGAACCATCCGTTGCGTTTCCAATTTCAGGGATTCCACTTTGGCCTTGCCGGATTGAGCGCGGGCTACAATATCTTTCGCTTCAGCACCATCGGCGGGCAATCGCATGGACTGCTGCAGCGATTCTTTATCGACTGAACTAATGGCTTGCGGACGGAACCAAGTGCCCTGGTAGACACTGCCTTTGGGTGTCGCAGTAGGACGAAAGGTGGCGATCACTTCCTTGTAATCTTCAGGCACGAATGCACGGAATGCCAGTTCCCGTTCCACCACCATGGCCAGTGTAGGAGTCTGGACACGACCCACGGAAAGCTCTTCGCCACAAGCCAGTGTGTAGGCGCGGGAAAGATTCATGCCAACCAACCAATCGGCACGGCTACGGCCACGGGCAGCGTCGGCTAAGCCATCGTAGGCCGAGGCAGGCTTTAGAGAATCGAACCCTTTTCGGATGGCTTCCGGAGTGAGTGAAGAAATCCACAGGCGATCCACAGGCTTTTGTGAATTTGCAGCTTCGTAGACGTAGCGGAAAATCAGCTCACCTTCGCGTCCAGCATCCGTCGCACAAACAATGCGGCTGATTTTGGGAGAGGTTAATATCTTTCTAACGGTTTCAAACTGGTCCTTCGTTTTGTCATAAACAACGAGCGGCCAAGACTGCGGAAGCATGGGCAATGTATCCCGACGCCAACTTTTCCAAGCGGGATTGATTTCGTGCGGCTGGGCCAAAGCGGCAAGATGTCCAATGGCCCAAGTGACCACGTAGCCGTTCCCATGAAGGAAGTTATCCCCTTTGGTTGTGGCGCCCAAGACTTTAGCAATGTCACGGGCCACGGACGGCTTTTCGGCTAGCACTGCAATGGTGCCGCTGGTATCGGTCTGCATGAACCCTTCCAGTTTAACGAGCGATGGACGGATATACTAAAATCCTTATGACAAATTATGCAGGAACGTTGTTGACGGTAGTGGCTGAAATGCAGGCCAAGCCTGGAAGTGAGGCTGATTTGCGGCGCGAATTGCTGACATTGGTGGAACACACAACGCAAGAAGATGGGTGCGTTCAGTATGATTTGCATGAAAGCACTGCGACTGCGGGGCAGTTCGTTTTCTATGAAAACTGGACGTCTGCGGCAGCTTTGGAAAAGCACGGAGGGTCAGCGCATATTCAAGCATTTCGAGCCAAGGCGTCGGGACTGCTGGCTGGACCATCGCGCATTGTGACGTATCACCGCATTGGCTGATATGCGACGTTATCTGTTCCTGTTTACGATTTTCGTTCCAGCATTAGTAGCTCAAAAATTGCAATTGGGGCAAGTCAACGAGCGGGTGACCAGCCCTTCCGTTGCTGCACAATCCTACGCGCTCTATTTGCCATCCAACTACTCAGATGCGAAGAAGTGGCCGGTAGTGTTTGTCTTCGATCCGGGGGCAAGAGCACTGCCCACAATCGAAATGTTTCGAGAAGGTGCTGAAAAGTATGGTTACCTGGTTTTCTGTTCGTGGAATTCGCGAAACGGATTTTGGAACCAGACAACTGCTGCGATGGAAACAATGTGGAACGACGCACTCGGCTTTTCTGTGGATGAAAAGCAGTTTTATACAGCAGGATATTCCGGTGGTTCGCGCGCTGCTCTTACCTTCGCATTGGCAACAAAAGCGATAGCCGGGGTGATTGCTGGCGGTGCTGGATTTGCAACGCCCACACCACCGGCGAAGATTCCATTCGCCACTTTTCTGGTCACCAGCACAGAAGATTTCAATTGGCTTGAAATGCATTCGTTGAATCGTCATATGGAAAAGGTGAAGGCAGCCCACCGTTTTACCATTGTGGAAGGTCCGCACCGTTGGCCACCGGCTGCGACGATTACGCAAGGCTTGGAATGGCTGCGAATCCGGGCGATGCGTGATGGTAAGATGCCGAAGGACGCCGCCATGATCTTGTCCTTCACGCAGGCCAGATTGGAAGAAATAGCAGGATTATCGGGCGATCCACTCAATCTTATGCGCGCCTATCAATTCCTTGGAGACGATTTGGACGACCCAAATTGGACATTGAAGGCTGAGGAGTTGCGCAAATCGAAATTGTTGAAACAGGCACTACGCCGGGAACAGGATGAGGAGCGCAGCATGCAGGGGTTATATGCGGAGTTCCATCAACTGTTGAATGCCGTGGACCAAGGTCAAGAAGGCATGGCTGCCGCCAAGCGTTGGGTGGAAACGCAAACTGCAGTTGTGAGGAGTGCTGAGGATACTCAGAACCGCCGAGTGGTGCGGCGCACATTGAGTGGGCTGGCCTCTTCATTGGTGGAAGAACGACTGGAACTGGAGCGGCAGAAAAAGTATGACCAGTTGGCGAGGCGCCTGCAATTAGCCATTGAATTTCCAGCGGTGAGGCCCAACGTTTACCTTGAACTGGCAGTGGCCCACGTTAAGAGTGGAAATAAAAAAGCCGCGTTCGATGCACTGGAGCTGGCCGCGAACAAGGGCATTTTGGATCTGGTGACGTTAAATCGCAACGTGGGGCTGGAACCATTGAAGAGCGATCCTCGCTGGGTTGCGATTGTTAGCCAGGTCAAAAAATAATCGCCCATTCTATCTCACTTTTTCAAGATCATCCGCCGGATGCAAAACCAGGATACAGAGTCATGCCGCCGTCAATGAACAGGCTGGTGCCGGTCATGTAATCGGCCATATCGGATGCCACAAAAACAGCGGCCCTGGCAATGTCTTCCGGCTCGCCAATGCGTTGGTATGGAACCAGCGTCATCAGGTCGGAATAAGCTTCTGGAGTCTGCCAGGCATCGGTATTGATGGGGGTCCGAATGGCACCGGGGGAAATACTATTTACTCGAATGCGGGCGGGGGCCAGTTCTTGAGCCATGCTCTTCATCAGCAACATCACCCCACCTTTGGAAGCCGCATAGTTCACGTGACCGCCCCAGGGAATCACTTCGTGAACAGAGCTCATGCAAATGATTTTGCCGGCAGAAACGGAAATATCCTTCACTACTCCACGCCTTTTAAATTCGCGAACTGCCTCACGAGCACAGAGAAATTGTCCGGTAAGGTTGACGTTGATGACCAGATTCCATTGATCCAGCGTCATGTCTTCAAAGCGAGAATCTTTCTGTAACCCGGCGTTGTTGATGAGGATGTCGATAGTTCCAAACTCGGAAATCATCTGCTTGAACATGGCCTGCACTTGCACTTCGTTTGAAACGTCGGCTTGGATGGCGATGGCTCGGACGCCAGCAGCAGTAATGGTTTCAACCACTTCTTTGGCGGCATCCTCCCCGCGAACGTAGTTCACTACCACATCTGCACCGGCACGGCCAAGAGCAATGGCGCAGGCTTTTCCAATGCCTGAATTGGCGCCGGTTACCAACGCCTTCTGCCCTTTGAGTAAGCCCGGGAGGGATTTGTCAACTGGAATTCGATCTGGTGAAAAAGTAATTATTTCTTTCATTTGGTTGCTTCTTCCAATGTTAACCGAACAAGCATTGCTACATTGGAAGTATCTAATGTTTCCACTTGTTTCGTGTCACGCCATCCGAAAGGCATTCGGTACGCGCGTTTTATTTGATAATTTTTCATTTGTTTTAAGTGAAGGGCAGCGGTTAGGGTTGATTGGACCGAACGGCAGCGGGAAATCTACACTTGCCAAAATCCTGGCTGGGTTGGAAGATACCGACTCAGGTACAAGGTCACTTCGCAAGACAGCGAAGGTGGCCTATGTAACCCAGGACTCTGTTTTTGAACCGGGCGTTTCTATTCGCCAAGTGCTGATGGATGCCATGGAAGGCCTGCACATGGATGAGCAGGAAAAAGACGTGGAGATATCTATCCAGTCTGGCCGAGCAGGTTTTGACGATATTGAAGCCGACTCTTCGCTACTCTCTGGCGGATGGAAAAAACGTTTGGCCATCACCAGTGCACTGGTGCGTAATCCAGAAGTGTTGATTCTTGACGAACCTACTAATCACTTGGATTTGGAAGGGATTCTTTGGTTGGAACAACTTTTGCTGGAAGTATCGTCAGCGTCATTGATCATCAGTCACGACCGTTATTTTCTGGAGAGCGTGGCCACAGGCATGGCGGAAATTAATCGGGCGTACCCGGATGGCATTTTTTCCTGCGATGGCAACTACACGAAATTTCTGGAACGGCGCGAAGAATATTATACGGCTGAAGCCAAGCGGGAAAACGCACTGAGCAACGTGGTGCGTAGAGAAGTGGAATGGCTGCGGCGCGGTCCAAAGGCGAGGACGACCAAATCCAAGGCGCGAATTGATAGCGCTGGTGAGTTGATTTCGCAATTGTCCGATATGCAATCGCGGGCCCGCACATCCACTACAACCATTGATTTCACTGGCTCTGAACGGAAGACCAAGAAACTGCTGGTGGCGGAAAATGTGGGCAAGTCCTTCGATGGCAGAATTCTTTTTGAAGGCGTCAACCTGACACTGAAGCCGGGAACACGTTTGGGTTTAAGCGGTGCAAACGGCAGTGGCAAAACTACGCTTCTGAAAATTCTGCGCGGTGATTTCCTGCCGGATCAAGGCACAGTGGAACGGGCCGATAATTTGAAAGTTGTGACGCTGGAACAGAATCGTACTTTGGAAGATGAGACGGTGACGCTGAAGGAAGCGCTGGCACCTGAAGGCGATTCGGTGATGTTTCGGGATCGTCCCATCCACGTAAATGCCTGGGCTCGGCGATTCCTATTTCCGGTGGAACAATTGGTGCAACCCGTGTCAAGACTTTCGGGCGGTGAACGAGCTCGAGTCTTGATTGCGAGGCTGATGCTGGAGCCTGCGGATATTTTGTTCCTGGATGAACCGACCAACGATTTGGACATTCCAACTTTGGAAGTGCTTGAAGAAAATCTGAGTGATTTTCCTGGTGCCATTGTGTTGGTGACGCATGATCGATACTTGCTGGACAGGGTCTCCACGCAAGTATTGGGACTGGATGGCGATGGTGGGGCCACCATGTATGCTGAGTACTCGCAGTTTGAACAGACCTTGGGAAATCGTAAGCCGGTGAAGGTGAAATCGTCAGGGCAGAAGCCAGTGGTTGAGGTTGCTGCACCAAAGAAGAAGCTATCGTTCAAGGATCAACGCGAATGGGACACCATGGAAGAAAAGATCCACGAAGCGGATCGGCGATTGCTTACTGCTACAACGAATTTGCAGACTCCAGAGACGGTTTCGAATCCAGAACTGCTGAGGCAATGCTATGCAGAAATGGAAGCGGCCCAAGCGGAAGTGGACCAGTTGTTTCAGCGCTGGTCCGAACTGGAAGCGAAGGCCACAGGGTAATTCTTATTTCAACGTGACCTTGATTTGCGTGGCTTTGCCACCGCCTCTGTAAACATGTTGAGTGGCTTTGATGAAGTCACTTTCCTTGGCCGTGTAGATATCGGTGAACTTTTGTGGATTGCGATCCACCAGTGGAAACCAACTGCTTTGGATCTGCACCATGATGCGATGGCCGCGGCGGAACGTATGATTGATATCGTTCATATCGTAAGCAACGGGCGTCACTTTGCCGGGAACAAAAGGTTCTGGATTTGAGAAGCTGTTTCTGAATTTGCCACGGAACACTTCGCCTCGAATCAGTTCCTGATAGCCATTCATCGGCGTTTTCTTGGGTGTATTGCGGCCGCGCACATCGGGTTCCATTGTTTCAAAATCGTCCGGGTAAACGTCGATCAGCTTGACGATCCAATCGGAATCGGTTCCGGTGGTGGACACGAATAGTTCAGGTCGTAACGGCCCTGCCATCGTCACATCTTCTTCCAGCGCGTCGGTCTGATAGACCAGAACATCGGGTCGTGATGAGGCAAAGCGTTGGTCATCCAGCATGTATTCAACGGTCATGCCAACGGCGATGCTGTTGATGAATGGGACGGGCTTGGCTGGATCGGAAACATACTCATCGAACACTTCAGCGGATTCTTTGGGGGCAGTGAACGACAACTTGCCGCCAGCTTGAAGATAGAGAGAAGCTTGCTTTGAACCTTTGGGAGGCCAGGCGTCATATTTCTTCCAGACGTTGGTTCCAGTTTCAAATACGAAAGCTTCTGGCAACTTCATTT
>JAYWBH010000018.1:0-2733 GCA_043781815.1 Bryobacterales bacterium
AGCAACGGAATCATAATCTCATGATGCCCAGTCAATGAAAATCCCTTGCCGCCGCTGCCAGCATGTGGCCGATCCACTACGTTCGCCTTGGGTCTGTAATGTTGCAGGAAATCCATGTTCACCGTAGTGAAGTTCTTCAGCTCATGGCCTAGGTTGCGCACCGACGAAACAGCTTTCAGGAAAACTTCTGGCATCACCACCGCCGAACCCAGGTTCAGATACACGCCGCCGCCGTTCAACTCTTGCACCATGGAACAGAACAATCGGAAATCCTGATACGTAGCCATGCCCATGGACGCGCCTTCTGCCGCCGGATGCGTATGCGGAGTATCTGTTCCCACAGCCACATGCACCGTCACTGGAATTCTGGCCCGATAAGCACTCAACAGAATACATTTTTCAGCGAACTCCGGCTTTGCACAGCTTTCCAGTTTACGACCCAGCGCTTCACCCATACCCAGGCCATCACGCACACCTTCCACGATTCCTTCATTCATCCAGCGACCCGTCTCTTCTGCTGAACCGAAGGTGCCGTCGGGCAGCACGGCTTCCACATCTTCACTGGTCCAACCCGCAATGCCGATCTCAAAATCGTGAATGGACCCGGAACCGTTGGTCGAAAATCCTTGACCAAAGCCACGGCTGGCCAAGTTCAGCAACACTGGAGCCATGCCACATTTGATCACATGGCCGCCATATCCCCACAGCACCGGCTTGCCCTTGGCCTTAGCCATCAAAATGCGATCCACCACAGCACGAAACGTATCCGCAGCAAGAATTGCGGGCAGGGAATCTACCAGTGCTTTCACACCGCCACCCTTGTCATAGACGCGCGCAAAATCTTCTACCCGCACCTTGCCACCGCGGGCAAAGACCGAAATTGTCTTCAATCCTTCGAAACTGATGGGCTGTTGCTTGTACTTGCTCATTTGCGATTCAATACCTTTACCAGCGCTTGTGCGGTGAAGCTTTCTTTGACATTCACTACCTCTTCCGGCGTGCCTGTGGCAATAATATGCCCACCACGATCGCCACCTTCTGGGCCCAAATCAATGATCCAATCCGCTGACTTGATCACATCCAGATTATGCTCAATCACAATTACCGTATTCCCCAAATCCACCAGCCGGGTTAACACTTCCAATAGCTTCTTGACATCTTCAAAGTGCAGGCCTGTGGTAGGTTCATCCAGTATGTAAACCGTGCGACCGGTTTGCCGCTTACTCAATTCCTTGGCCAGTTTAATACGCTGCGCTTCCCCACCAGACAGCGTTGTAGACGATTGTCCCAAGTGAATATAGCCTAGGCCAACATCCACCAGCGTACGCAGCTTGTTCTCAATGTTGGGGATGTTCTCAAGGATGGTCGCAGCTTGTTCAACCGTGGCTTCCAGCACATCGGCAATGGAGTTGTTTTTGTACTTGGCCTGCAACGTTTCATGACTGTAACGGCGACCTCGGCATGCGTCACAAGTGACATACACGTCGGGAAGAAAATTCATCTCAATACGCTTTAACCCATCGCCCTGACATGCTTCACAACGCCCGCCCTTCACGTTGAAACTGAATCGACCAGGCTTGTAACCCCGTTCGCGCGATTCCGGTAACATCGCGAAAAGATCGCGAATGGGAGTGAACACGCCGGTATAAGTTGCAGGATTCGAACGTGGAGTCCGACCAATTGGCGATTGATCAATTTCAATGACCTTATCAATTTCGCCAACGCCGGTGATCTTGACGTGCTTCCCTGGATCGGCCCTGGAACCCCATACTTCCTTGGCCAGCGCGCGATACAGTATGTCGTTCACCAGCGTCGATTTTCCACTGCCGCTAACACCAGTAACCACGGTCAACGTACCTAAAGGAAAATCTACATTCACACTTCGAAGGTTGTGCTCTGTGGCACCTTCCACCGTGATTTTCTTACCGTTTCCTTTGCGCCGTACTGTCGGAACAGCAATGCGTAAGGCACCGGAAAGATACTGCCCTGTAAGCGATTTCTTGTTCTTGCGGATCTGTGCAGGCGTACCTTCGCCAACCACGTGGCCCCCTAAGCGGCCCGCCCCAGGACCCAGATCAACCACGTAATCGGCACGTTCAATGGTCTCTTCATCGTGCTCAACAACTAACACGGTGTTCCCCAAGTCTCGTAAGTGCGATAGCGTGTTCAGCAACCGGTCGTTATCGCGCGGATGCAATCCAATGGACGGTTCATCCAGCACATACAACACGCCGCGTAACTTAGATCCGATCTGCGTTGCCAGCCGAATGCGTTGCGCCTCGCCACCGGAAAGTGAAATGGCGGAACGGTCCAGGCTCAAATAATCCAATCCCACATCCAGCAGGAAGTTTAACCGGTTCTGAATTTCTTCTTTGATGCGGCCCGCAATCTGACCCTCACGGTCATTTAGGTCCCACTGCTTGGCTGCTTCCAGCGCCCGCAATAGAGACATGCCCGTGAAATCGGCGATGGTGGTTCCCTTCACACGCACGGCCAGGCTGGATGGCTTCAGCCGTTTTCCATGGCAATCGGCGCAAGTGATTGGGGACATGTAGCCCATTACCCAATCGCCCATGAACTCGCTATCTGACGATTCTCTATATAAGCTATCGAGAAGTTTCAGAATGCCAGGGAACGCAGGTCCGCCATCCATCAACATCTCCTGATGCGCTTTGCTCAGACTGTCAAAAGGTTTAGTGATAGGAATTTTCAATCGACGCGCGAATTCGTCGG
>JAYWBH010000019.1:0-2726 GCA_043781815.1 Bryobacterales bacterium
CTTCGTAACCGCTTCCTTGCGACTTCACCGCACCGATATCTACTCCGGTTCCGATTTCAAATTACTGAAACGGATTCCAACGTCCAAGGGCCCCAGCCATATCATTTTTGATAAGAACAGCACTATGGTGTTTGTTACCTTACAGGATTCCAATGAACTGGCTGCCATTGATCTTGCAAAAATGGAAGTCGCCTGGAAAATCAGCCTTGGCAAGCAGCCCGCTGGTGTCTGGATGACTCCCGATGACAAGCACCTTCTCATCGGAATTCTTGGCGAAGATTATGTGCAGGTTGTCGATTGGCGGACTCGCAAAACTGTGAAGAAAATCCGTACCGGTGCTGGTGCCCATAACTTCATCCCGCAAGGAGATGGACGCCACGTGTTTCTATCCAATCGCGCTTCCAATAAAATTTCCCGAATCGATCAACAGACTCTGGAAGTGGTGGATGAATTCCCAGCCCCAGGTGGTCCTGATTGTATGGATGTTACTGCCGATGGAAAGCAGTTGTGGATAACCTCCCGTTGGATTCGTAAAGTAACCATCGTCGACATTGCCTCCAAAAAAGTGATCAAGCAAATTCCCGTTGGCCGCTCTCCACACGGTATCTATCTTTACGCCCATGCTCCACGCTCATAAGAGTGCCCTAGCCCTTTTTCTATCGGCAACCACACTGTTTGCCGCCGACCCAACCTGCAAGGGAACCCTCTATCTCACATTGGATACCGGCAGCATGAAACCAGCGCAGGAGATCCGTGAAATACTGCATCGTCAAAAAGTGCGAGCCACGTTTTTCATAGCCAATGAAAAGACTTTGCGTGGCGATACGGCGCTTGATCCGGCTTGGGCTCCTTTTTGGAAATCGCTGGTAGCCGATGGTCATGCGTTTGGTTCGCACACCTGGCGACATTGGTATTTCCGAGCCGATGTCCCAAACAACAAGGTATCCTACGTCGCGCCAGATGGCGTGCGCGAAGCCATGGATCAAGCTCAGCTTTGCACGGAACTGAATCGCGTAAAAGACGCCTTCTACGCAATGACGGGCCATCAGCTAGACCCTATCTGGCGCGCCCCTGGGGGCAGGCTCACCCCTCGCACCACACAGTTCAGCCAGGCATGCGGATACCGTCATGTGGACTGGAGTCCCGCCGGCTTCTTGGGCGACGAACTTTCCAGCACCACGCATCCTAACCAAACTTTATTGAATCGGGCGCTGAGCAATCTTCGCGATGGCGATATCCTCATGATGCACCTCGGCATCCGCTCTCGTCGCGATCCTTTCTGGCCTATGCTGGACCCTTTACTTACCGGCTTGAAGAAGAAAGGATTTTGCTTTGCCACCATCCCCGAACGCGCCAGACAACAGAATGGGGGAAAATAGAATTTAGACATGTGGGAATTCATCTCTACCCAATTCACTATTTTGCATGCCTGGTTATTTCAAACCATCATTCAACCAGCCTTGTACTCGCTGGGCATGATGAGCTGGGACGAAATGGCTTTCGATGGAACGGAACTCTTCCTCATCGGTGCCATTGAACTGCTATTGCTGTACATCCTGTTCCGCCCACTGGAACTGCTCGCCCCTGCGGAAAATTGGCCCGATCGGAAGCAGGCCAATGTCGATTTCCTGTACTCTATGCTCACCAAACTGGGCATTCTCCCGCTGTTCTTCTTCCTCGCGTTGACCCCCGCATTTGATTGGGTCAACGGCACGCTGCGCCTTTCAGGGATCATTCCGCCGAACCTGGAAGATTTTGTTCCGATCTTGAAGAATTCTCCCGTACTCAGCTCCGTCGTCTACCTTGCCATCTTCGATTTCAACGACTACTGGCGCCATCGCTTACAGCACAGTCTGAATATCTGGTGGGCGTTGCACAGCCTGCATCACAGCCAACGGCAGATGAGTTTCTGGACAGATGACCGGGAGCATCTTCTGGACCAATTAATTTCCTCCCTATTGCGCGCAACCCTCGGCCTGATCATCGGTGTCCCGCCGGTGCAATTTTTGGTGGTAACCCTGATTTCAGGGGCAATTGAAGCTTTTTCTCACGCCAACGTTCGACTAAGTTTCGGCACTATAGGGGAGCGACTGATCGTCAGCCCACGCTTTCATCGTCTGCATCATGCCATGGCCGTAGGTCACGATGGCCGTCATCGAGGCTGCAATTTCGCCCAAGTGTTTTCCATATGGGATGTGATGTTCGGCACGGCCAACTTTGACGCCACATATCATCCCACTGGAATTACCGATCAGTTGGCAGGCATCGACTACGGCGAAGGGTTTTGGTCCCAACAACGACTAGGCTTAACGCGTTTGTGGCGCGCTCGTGGATCGCAGTTATGATTGAAGTCGCTGAACTGGATTTAATAGCCGAAGCCAGGTTGAACGATGGCAAGGCCTTGTATGCAGCCGGACTTTACGATAGCGCTTCCTACCTTTGTGGATACGCAATCGAAGTCAGTTTGAAGGCTCGTATTTGTCGAACTTTAAATTGGAAAGGATTTCCCAATACAAGTAACGAATGGCAATTCTACCGAAGCTTTCAAACGCATGACCTGGAAGTGTTGTTAAAACTTGCAGGACAGGAAGATCGCATCAAGAAACATCATTTTACTATTTGGAGTGCAGCGGGCGTGCGACATAGAAGTTGGGATCAGGCAGCCCGAGCTTCCCAGTAATTCTCGAACCTGCCGTTGAGTTGGCAACATCTCAAGGCGATGATGG
>JAYWBH010000020.1:0-8360 GCA_043781815.1 Bryobacterales bacterium
CGTGTTTTTCTATTCAACTCATTTTTTCGAGGATAAAACTATGCGTTTACGCGTGTGGATTTTCACAGCCGCGTTAGGGCTGACGCCGTCATTATATTCCCAAGTGAAGCTAACACTCGCCGATTCGGTTGCCGAGGCTCTAGCGGGTAATCCCCATGTGGCCGCCGCAAAAGCCCGCATCTCCGTGGCGGAGGGCCTTCGCCATCAGGCCGGACTGTCACCGAATCCCCGCCTGATTCTTCAGTCCGAAAATACCCGACTGTATGGTAGCCCGACCTTTTCTTATTCAAAAAATGCCGACACTTACGCCATCCTCGCGCAGAGCATTGAAACCGGAGGGAAACGGCAACGCCGGGTCGAACTCGCAACAGGGATGGTCCAGCATAGTGAACTGGACCGGCGATTCCAGCGGCAACAAATTGCAAGCCGGGTTCGCACCGCCTACTGGGTGGCCGCCGGTTCCGCGCGCATCAGAGACTTGCTGCAACAGGAAGTCACCAGCTTTGAACGCGTCGTCCAATACCACCGCCTCCGTGTTCAGGAAGGAGCAAGTCCCGAGGTTGATTTGCTACGTATTGAGGTGGAACGCGACCGGCTGACAGCATTGGCGCGGACGGCAGGACAGGATGCGGTGCGAGCCAGAATCGCTTTGTTCAGGGAGATGGGCAAGACAGAGTTTCCTACGGTGGAATTCCTTGATTCTCCCGAAGCGCTGCCCCCAATAGCAGCTCTCACTATAGAAGAGGTGCTAAACCAGAGGGCGGAGATGGGGATCTCCCGCTGGGCGATTGAACAGACGCGCGCTAATTTGCGACTGCAGCAAGCCAACGCCAAGTTGGACCCAGACGTTGAAGTCGGTTATAAGCGCACCGCTGGCTTTAACACTCTCTTTGCCTCCATCCAGATTCCCCTTCCTGTGAGGAACAGGAATCAAGGTCAGATTGAAGCCGCCGTGGCTGAAATGAAGGTCGCAGAATCTTCGCTCGCGGCTACGGAGGCCGTCGTCCGGTCGGATCTTGAAACTGCGGTAAAGGATCACGACTCGCGGCAACAACTTCTGGCGGAGACCCTCCGTCCCATGCGTGACCGCGCGGAAGCGGTGTTCAAGATTGCCGATGCAGCTTACCGCGAGGGAGGTTCCGATATTCTGCGGCTTCTTGACGCCGAACGGACAAAAATTGAAACGCAGCTTGCTTATACCAGGATATTGTTTGAGCTTCAGCAGAGCGCAGTGGCCGTTGCCGCTGCTCAAGGAAATTTGCCATGAGAAAAATCTTGATCGTTGCCGCTGGCATTGCACTCTACGCCTGTGGGGAGAAAAAAGCGCCGGAGCCTCTCTCTCAAGTACAGAAAGAAAAAGAGCCCACCGGCGTCATAACAATTGACGAGGCAGCGCAGCAGAAGGCCCAGATAGTTGTTGCCACAGCGGTTGCCAAGGAAATGGCCGCAAGCGTCACCGCACCTGGGCAACTTACGGTGAACGAGGATCAGACATGGCGGGTAGGCGCAGTGGTGAGCGGCAAGATTGACGACCTGACCATTCGAGTGGGCGATTTGGTTCGCTCCGGTCAGGTGGTTGGACGAATTCACAGCCATGACGTACATGAAGCTAGGGCGGCCTATCAACAGGCCGCAACGGAACTAGAACGGGCACGGGCTGCAGAGGCCTATTCAAAGAAACGGCGTGATCGCGCTCAGCGGCTATTCGATTTGAAGGCAGGATCGCGCCAAGACGCCGAATCCGCCGAAGCGGAACTGAGAAACTCTCAGGCCGCCATTGCAAAAGCGCAAAGTGAAATCAACAAAGAACAGGCGCATTTGACGGATATTCTCCATTTACCGGTTGAAGAACGGCCTGGACCTTCGCATCATGACGAGGACGGTGTTCCCATCTTTGCTCCAGCTTCAGGCGTCGTCCTGCAGCGAAAGGTCACCATCGGCAGCGTCGTCAATGAAGGTGACGAAATTTTGTCAATTAGTGATACGCGTACTTTATGGATGATTGCCGCAGCGAATGAGTTGGACCTTTCCAAGCTCCGTCCCGGACAACCAGTACATATAGAGGTGCGTGCCTATCCAGACCGCGATTTCAACGGACGAATCCTCAAACTCGGTGAACAGCTCGATCCCACTACCCGCACGCTGCAAATCCGCATCCTTGTCCCAAATTCGCAAGGTCTTCTGAAACCTGAAATGTACGCCAACGCCAACCTTCCGGAAGGCGGAAGCCACGCCGTAATTCTGTTGCCGGACGCCGCCATTCAGGACATTAATGGAGTTCCTGCCGTCTTCGTGCGAAGGTCCGCCATCGAGTTTGAGCCGCGCACAGTGAAAACCGGCAGGCATAAGAATGGTGAAACGGAAATCATAGAAGGCGTGAACGCCGGTGAATCCGTTGTTGTAAAGGGCAGCTTCCTGGTGAAGTCCCAACTGATGCGTCGCGCCATTGAGGAGTAACCCACCGTGCTAAACCGTATTGTCGATTTCGCCCTCAACAACCGCTGGATTGTGCTGGCCAGTCTTCTCGCCCTGATTCTTTGGGGTAGCTATGTTCTGGTGAACCTTCCAGTCGATGCCTTTCCCGATCTCACCAATAATCAAGTGGTCGTGGTGACCGAATGCCCGTCCATGTCCTCAACCGAAGTGGATGAACTTGTCACTTATCCAATAGAAAGCGCCTTGGTGGGCATGCCACGTATCGAAACAGTTCGCTCAATGTCCACGCTTGGGCTCTCCATGGTAACACTGGTTTTTGAGGACTCACTCAATCACTACCTTGCTCGTCAGCTTGTTGCGGAACGCCTGCAAGATGTGCGCGCGCGCCTTCCGCAGAATGTACAACCCGTTCTCGGCCCAATGGCTACTGCTTTCGGCGAAGTGTATCAGTACACTTTGGAGGGCGGAAAGTCTCTAATGGATGTAAAGACATATCAGGATTGGACGTTGCGCTATGCCGTCCGCAGCGTTCCCGGCGTCAGCGAAGTGAATGCCTGGGGCGGCCAGTCCAAGCAGTATGCCATTGAAATGGACCCGGTAGCCCTTCGGCGTTATGGCATCACCATCCATGATGTAGTGCAGCGGATCTCCGATAACAATTCAAACTTTGGCGGTGGTTATATTGAGCATGCTGAAGAGCAATACACGGTTCGCGGCATTGGTCGCTATTCGAAGCCGGCCGATATTCAGAACGTGGTGATGCTGGCTCACGAGGGCGTTGCGGTTTTGCTGCGCGACATCGGCAAGGTTACCGAGACCCCCATCCTGCGCTACGGCGCAACCCTAGCTGAAACTCACGAGGTGGTCTCAGCAACGGTCATCATCCTGAAGGGCGAAAACGGCCGCTCCGCAATCGAACGCATAAAAGCACGGCTGTCCAAACTGCATTTACCGGAAGGCTACAAACTGCGTGCGTTCTACGATCAGTCGGAAATAATCGATGGTGCCATTCACACCGTTCGCCGTAACCTACTTGAAGCCAGCCTGCTCGTGACCCTTGTCTTACTCCTATTTCTGGGCGACATACGCGCGGCCCTAATTGTCGCCGCCATGATTCCGCTTTCTATGCTCTTCGGCTTTATGGGAATGGCAATCTTCGGTGTATCTGCCAATCTGATGAGTCTAGGCGCGATTGACTTTGGAATGATCGTGGATGGATCGGTCGTCATGATCGAAAACTCCGTCCATCAACTGCAAACAGAAACCAAGAATCGCCCACTGCTAGAGTGCGTGAGGCTTGCATCGCAGGAAGTGGCCCGGCCCATTCTATTCGGAGTGGCCATCATCATTGCCGTTTACCTGCCGATATTTACTCTGCAAGGATTGGAAGGCCGGATGTTCCGTCCCATGGCCATCACGGTTTGTTCCGCACTTCTTGGATCACTGATCCTGGCGCTGACTGCGGTCCCAGTGCTGTCAAGTTATCTCCTTAAGACCAAGAGTTCTGATCAACAAAATCTTAGTGACCGATGGTTTGGTAAATTGCGCGGCGGATATGCCCACTCGCTTGATGGGGCCACACGCCACCGTGGACTACTGCTGGCTCTTGCGGTCTTGATGATTGGCGCGGCATTAGTGTCCCTGAAGTATATCGGAACTGAGTTCATGCCTAAACTTGACGAAGGGTCCATTCTGATCACTTCGCGCAAACTGCCTGGCATTGCCCTGACTCAATCCGTTGATATCAGCAAGCTGGTTGCAACCACTATGCGTAGTTTCCCTGAAATCACTGGCGTCGTCACCAAGCTTGGAAGGCCAGATGTAGCGACGGAGGCCATGGGCATCTATGAATCTGACTCGTATCTGCAGCTTGCCCCGAAAGAGAGGTGGAAGTGCTGCCGGAACAAGCAGGAGTTGATTCAAAAGCTCTCGGAGGCGCTTCAAAAGATACCGGGTGTGGCTTACACTATCACACAGCCAATGGAAATGCGCATGGATGAAACAGTGACCGGCATCCGTGGTGATGTGGCTGTGAAAATCTTCGGTGACGACTTGAAAACTCTTGAAGAGCTGGGTAAGCGAACGCTGGCGATTATTGCAACTATCCCCGGTGCGGCCGAACCGCAATTAGAAGTGACCTCTGGCGTTGCCGAACTTCAAGTGGAGATTGACAGGCCCGCCCTGGCGCGTTATGGCCTAAACGTCGCTGACGTTCAAGAGGTAATCGAAACGTTGGTAGGTGGCCGACCCGTATCGGAGATGATTGAGGGCCGAGCCAGGTTCCCCATCTCGATCAAGCTGCCGGAAAGCTTGAGAAATGATCCAGAATTTTTGAAAGAATTCGTCCTGCGGGCTCCTGGCGGTGAACTTGTCCGCCTCAATCAAGTGGCGCAGGTGCGCACCGTCCGCGGGCCCCAAACTATCTCCCGTGAAAACACGCAGCGCCGCATTGCCATTCAAACAAATGTGCGCGGTACGGATCTCGGCAGTTTCGTTAAGATCGCCCAGGAGAAAGTCAACAGTTCGTTGAAACTGCCCGTCGGGTATGAGATTGAATGGGGCGGCCAGTTTGAGAACCAATCACGCGCGAATCGTCGGCTGATGATTGTTTTGCCGGTATCGATCACTATTATCTTCGCTCTGCTCTTTGCGACTTTCCATTCCATAAAACAGGCGCTGCTGATACTTTTAAACGTCCCATTTGCACTAGTAGGTGGGGTTGCCGCGTTATGGCTGCGCGGACTCAATCTGAATCTCTCTGCATCCGTCGGCTTCATTGCCCTGTTCGGAGTGGCAGTTCTTAATGGCATCGTGCTGTTGAGCCACATCAATGCGCTGAGGCTAAGGAAATACGACATGACCGATGCCATTCGCGAAGGCTCAAGTGATAGATTGCGCCCCGTACTGATCACGGCGCTAGTGGCCAGCCTAGGCTTTATTCCTATGGCGATTTCGACAGCTACAGGGGCCGAGATACAACGACCATTGGCAACGGTGGTCATTGGCGGGCTGATCACATCTACTTTGCTGACACTTTACATTCTCCCGCTGCTCTACCCTTGGTTCAGCCCTAAAGAAGTGGGAACACCTACCGCTGCGGGCAATGATGAACCGACTTTTGAGGAGTCCAACATATGAATGAAAACACTGCTTTATCTAGCTCTTCATTTTCAGGGCTAATGACACATTCGCGCTGGATTGAAGTCGGCCGGATCCTATTCGTGGGCTTACTCACGCTTCTCTATTGGCAAAAGATTTTGCCACTCCAAGGGCTGCTGTTCGCAGTGGCGGTTGGACTTTACCCTTTAGTAAAAACTGGTGTGTTGGACTTGATTCATGAGCACAAAATCGGTACGGAGATCTTCGTCACGGTCGCAACCACAGTTGCGCTGCTGGGCGGTGAGTACGTGGCGGGTGCGGTACTCATGTCTATCATCCTCGTCGCTGAATTCATTGCTGAACTCAATACCGACCGGGCGCGTGCTTCTATCAAGGCTCTGATTGGTTCGGTTCCGCAGGTGGCTATCGTCAAAGAAGCAGGAAGTGAGCGGCAAGTTTCAGTTTCAGAATTGAAGGTAGGCGATATTGTACTGGCTCGTGCCGGTGAGAAAATACCTGTCGATGGCACGGTGACAGGTGGGGAGGCTTCCGTAAACGAAGCTTCTATTTCCGGTGAGAGCATGCCACTAGATAAAGGTATCGAATCCCCTGTGCTCGCCGGAACGCTGGTTGAATCTGGAGCCTTGGATATACGGACTGACAGGGTCGGCAAAGATACCATGTTTGCCCGCATTATTGCGTTGGTAGAGACTGCGGAGGATCAGCAGGCACCGGTGCAGAAATTGGCAGACCGCGTTGCTGCGTGGCTCATCCCCATTGTATTCATCTTCCTGATTATTGTTTACCTGGTCACACACGATATCCGCAAGGTAGTCACGCTGCTGATCTTCACGTCTCCAGCCGAACTCGGCTTGGCCACGCCCCTGGTCATGATCGCTGCCATCGCCAGAGCCGCGCGTAACGGCATTTTGATTAAAGGTGGCCTCTATCTGGAATCACTCGCGAAGGTCAACGTGCTGGTCTTCGACAAAACAGGGACATTGACGCTTGGCATGCCGGAGGTTGTGCAGGTACGTTCTCTTGAACCCACCCTGAGTGAAGCGGATGTATTGAATCTCGCCGCTGCGGCAGATCGTAGATCGGGCCATCCACTGGCACAGGCTGTCGTCGCGCACGCAGTGAAATGTCACCTCAGTGTGCCAGAGCCGACGGACTTTGAAGTGATTCAAGGACGAGGCGTTCGAGCCACTGTCGATGGCAAGTCCGTTTTGGTGGGAAATGCAAAGCTACTCTCTGAGAACGGAGCCGGTACACCGCAGCCCGTCGAAGACCACCCAGGGATCACAATTTACGTCGCGGTGAACGGACGCTGGGTTGGGAGTATAGAACTGGCCGATCAAATTCGACCAGGTGCCAAAGAAGTCATTGAGAAGCTGAAGGCCACTGGTATTCAGAAAGTTGTTATGCTTACCGGCGACAGTAGGCGGGTTGCGGACCGTGTGGCGGCGGAACTGGGCATTGACGAGGTAGAAGCCGATCTGTTGCCTGAGCAGAAAGTTGATGTCATCGCCGGTCTGCAAAAACGGGGATACCGTCTTGCGATGGTCGGCGATGGCATCAATGATGCACCAGCGTTAGCTATGGCCGACGTAGGAATCGCAATGGGAGCACGTGGCACACAGGCCGCGCTCGAAGCCGCTGATATCGCTCTTATGACCGATGATCTGAGCAAGATTGTGCTTGCTCGGGAATTAGCGCGCCGTTCTTATAGAACCATCCAGGAGAACCTTTTCGTAGGTGTCGGCGTCGTGCACATGTTGGGTATCACCGCCGCCTTACTCGGTTGGATAGGTCCTGTTCAGGCGGCGATTCTCCACCTTGGCCCGGACATTCTTGTGTTTGTGAACTCCGTGAAATTGTTGAAGGTGCGCGTGGAAGGTGCAATTTGAAATATGAAAAACTGTCAGGGTTCATTAAACATCGGCTCGGAATCACTTCTAATTGAATCCGTCTAACGTTCGACCGCCGTGAGGAGCATGGGTACCTGCGTGGAACCGTTCAGTTGAATAGAGACAGGAGCAAGGTCGTCATACGCTTGGCCTGGCGCGAGAAAGCCATTGGGCACCATCACATTGATCTGGTAGAGTCCAACGAAGCCCGGCGATGGCCCGGCAAAAGTGACCAAATTCGGCAAGGGCATAGGAATGGGGAGTGTTCATGATGGGTTTTATTTCACAGACTCAGAATATGGGTCGAGATGTCGCACTAAGCATTTTGCGGGGCCAGCCCAGTTATTGGCGAAAGATTGTACGGAAGCTTAAACGCTAGCTAGGGAGCCTGGAAAGGTTGCGTGCGAGCATGTATGCGGCAACGATCCACATTCCAGCGGCAAAGACTTTTTGCAGCAACGGTGCTGGGAGCTGTGTTCGCAAAGCGTTGCCAACGAACATGCCTGCAAAGCCGCCACCTACGAAGAGCACGGTGATCGGCATAGGAAACTGCTGCCCGTGCGCCACGTGCGCGGCGACGCCAGAGAGCGATATGAGAAAGATGACGAGCAGGGATGTGGCAACGGCGCGGTGGATGCTCATAGCCGTAACATAGATCAAAGCGGGCACAATGATGAATCCACCGCCCACACCAAACAATCCGGACATCAGCCCCGCTGCGGAGCCCACGGCGGCCAGTCGCTCATAACAACCCAGGCCTAGCCCGCCGCCCGGCCCCTTGACACACGGCCCGGATTCGATCACCGCGCCGGGTTTCCCCTGCCACATACGCATGCCAATGATCGCCATGAGCCCGGCAAACGCAGAGAGCAGCAGCGGTGCGGGAAGTTTGGTGCCGAGCCAAGAGCCAGCGGG
>JAYWBH010000021.1:0-2708 GCA_043781815.1 Bryobacterales bacterium
CATTGGCCCCACGTTCGACGCCATCTGGTTCATCATGTGGTGGGGAAGGTGGCAATGCAGCATCCAATCCCCAAGCCTGTCCGCCACAAATTCAATTTCACGAGCCTGGGCCACGCCCACGAGCGTAGTATTCCCGCGGGTCCAGGCCGATTCCTGTTGCCGCGCGCCTTCCCTTCCCGTCTCCCAAAATGTGAATCCGTGAAGATGAATGGGATGATGATCCATACCCATATTGATGATGCGGATTCTAACCCGTTCCCCGTGCCGAATCACTAATGGCGTGGACGCAGGGCCAGACTTGCCATTGAAGGTTAGCCAGTTGAATTCCATGCTCATGCTGTTTGGAATTGTGCTGTTGGGAAGAACTGCAAATTCCTGCAGCGCGATCAGATAATCTTTGTCCACCTGTGGTGTGTAAGCAACTTTTGGATGGATGATGAATCCGCCCAGCATGCCCACCATTTCCTGCATCGCCATGTGCGGATGATAGAAGAACGTGCCATTTTGATGAAGAGGAAATTCATAAATAAAACGTTCCCCTGGCATCACTGGCATTTGGCCTACGCCGGGAACACCATCCATCTCAATGGGGAGTTCCAACCCATGCCAATGGATACCCGTCGGTTCAGGTAAATGATTGTCGAAAATAATACGAACGCGGTCCCCTTCATTTGCTTGAATGGTTGGCCCAGGGGCACTGCCATTGAAACCCCAAAGATCAAACGTTCTGCCAGGGATGATCATCTGTTTCACCGGTTCGGCGATCAGATGAAATACTTTAACGCCGTTATCCAGCGTAAAGGGCAGGTCGGCCACATCCAGCGTGGTAACTGGAACTTTGGTGGCATTCATTTGCTGTGCGGATAGTGTCCGTCCAGCAAAAAGTGCTGCAGGCAGCGCACCTAGCTTGGTAAAAAAACTTCGACGATTGCTCATAAGGGGTACTCCGAAAATCTAAAAAAAAGCCTTGTATAAGTGATGCCGACAGTTTCCTTTCGTTTCACACTTTACATGGATCTCTTGCGTCGCCACAAGAGCTAAAGTGGGATTCTTGGTCGTCCTTCCGGCCCGGTAGCAAAAACTTCGGTGACCCATTCACTAGGCGGCAAACTGATCAGACGTGGCCGTATGATGAGCAACGCTTCGCCTCGAGTTTTATTTTTTGTGTTGTCACTGAACAGTTTGCCAATCAGTGGAATTTGCATCAATGCTGGAATACCGGCAATGGTATTGGCCTCACTGGTGGAAAGTAATCCAGTGATAATGGCCCATTGACCCTCTTCTAAGTGAACTCTTGACGTAAACTTGCGGCTGGAAACAATGGGAATGTCGTTGATGCTGCTGCCCGAAAGCAGTTTGAAATCGGACTCCACTTCGAGTGAGATGCTGTCCAAATCATGCACATGGGGCGTGATTTTCAGGTTCAATCCCAGATCCTCAAAATTAAAAGTAGGCGGCGGTCGGTAACTCACTCCGTCACCGGGCTTGGTGCCCGGCTGCAAATCACCAAAGTAGCCAGAAGTAGCAATCGGATAGCGATCCCCTATATGAAGGGTCGCGGGCATTCCGTCAATCGCCCGGATATCGGTGCTTAGCATGGACCTTGCCGCAGCCTGGTTAAGTGTCGCAAAAAGGTCCAGATTGCTCAACGCCAAACCTAGAACGCTGGTCATTCCGCCCAATTTATCTAATCGAAAAATCCCACTGCCCATGGCTACTAATTTGGTTTGATTGGGCAACCGCATACCGTAGCTGGCGTCCAGGCTGCTGGAAAACTCCAGCAATTGGACATTGATTTCCACCATCGGTTTGCTGCGTAACATTTGGGTATACATCTGTTGCGCTGGCCGAACTTTGGATATGGGCCCACGCAGCAGAATCAGGCGTTGGGTATTGTCAATTAACATACGCTGAAGGTCCGTTGCCTGTTGAACGGATCGCGCCAATTCCGCCAGATCTTCAATATTGACAGTTTGTGGCAGCCCCACAGTTACAACCACGTTCGGTTCCAATTCCAGTCTTTTTTGCGGCGTATCTTTGATCACCATAATACGCGTGGGCGATAGCGGGACTACAAAACTGGAAGTTGCCAATTCCAAGGCACGTAACGTGTCTAAATAGTTGGCCTTATCCAAATCGAACCGGATCGGATTCCCCGCTTCTGGATATTCGCTGTCAAACGTCATTTGATACTGGAACAGTTTCCCCACCTGTTCAAAGGCAAGCCTCGGAGTGGTATTCAAGTGCACGGCGTGCTGCTCGGTTCGGGGTTGCAGCGTGGGAGGCGGCAGCAATTCCCGGGCGTCGCGCAGATCTTTTTCGGAGATTCGCCCGAAGAGTACGGCCTCTGGCGGGGCATCTGAAGCGGCGGCGGGCACGGCAACTGCGGCAGATAACGCCGCAAGAGGAGGGATTTCGGCCAAAGCTTTGGCCTTCAGCGCCGTTGCCTTAGCCCACACTGCGGTGCCGTCAGCACTCGCTGCAGCTGCTTCAGAATAAAGAAGATACGCATCAGTCGCATGGCCTGCCTTTTCCGCTTTCCGAGCCTTTTTCAGAAGGTCTTTGGCAGTATCGGCAGCCAGGCAAAGGGCGCAAGCCACAAATCCGGTGATAAGAAGACGAACTATCTTCACAAGAGGGTTGACGCGATGGGAAGCATTTTCGTGGAGAGCTAAAGTCTTTGTTTGCTTTGGCCGATCTGTAGCGAT
>JAYWBH010000022.1:0-8301 GCA_043781815.1 Bryobacterales bacterium
GTCTCAAGATTCTTACGAAAAACAGGGATCGCTTCGTTGTACTTCCCCTTGGCCATAAGAATCATCCCCATGAAGTCATTTGCCTCGCACACGGCGAGAGGGTTGACGCCTCAAGTGGGGGTCCGCGATTGCTGTAGAATTTCAAAATTAAGGGTTTCTGCGCGGTCCAGTTGTCCACTTCTAAAGAGGAGATGCGCCAACCTTGGACGGCTCAACTGCCTCCATCGAACCCAAACAGCACCCTTTCGTGAAGCGGCGTAGGCATCTGCTTCGTTCAGCAAACGTTCGGCTGCAACAAGGTCACCGTTGGCTTCAGCATCGCTGGCAGCCTGCAACAGGAGAGTCCAGGGGCGGGTCGTTTTCTGAAGGCGGAACCTGAAAACTTTCCAGCCCAGCACCAACACTGCTGCAATGATCAGGAAACTGTACATTTTAATGCCTCGCGGATCTCTGTTGCCTTCTTCTCATAAAGCCCTTGCTCTGTATATCGGTTCAACCGTCCTAGAAGCGCCGCCTGTTTTTCCATCTGCTTGGCGACCTCTACGCTCTTTTCACCCAGTGCACGTTGCAGCGCAGTGGTGGATGCCTGGCGCATTGGTTCCGCCTCTACAAGTCGATCCTGTGCTTCCATCAGCCGGGCATAGGTATCATAAGCATTCCCAAGATCTTGCGTCGGATAGATTTTCAGAACTTCAATGGCTTGTCGCAAGTTGCGCTCTGCTTCCGTCCACTTTTCAAGACCGATGAGCGCCTCCGCAAGATTCAACTTTACCTTTGCGACTTCTATAGAATTCTGGCCGTACTTCGAGACCCGCATCTGCAGTGATTCTTCCAGGATCTTGACAGCTTCATTCTGGCGGCCAGCCTCTTCCAGCATGGCCCCCAGATTGAGTAAGGTACGGGCAACCTCGTCTACATTCAGGGGAGATTTATTTCTTTGGATACTGAGCACCATTTGCAAGGATTCAATGGCTTGATCACCCCGATCAATGGCGCGTTGGGCCAAACCAAGATTCATCAAATAAATAGTAAAGAGGGCGTCTTTGGGTCCTTGATAACGGGTGAAGAATTCCGTAGCCTTGTCCACCATGGCCCGACCGTCTTCTTTCAAACCATTTTCGTATTGGATCTGGCCCAGACTATATCTAGCAGCATTGGTGGCGATGTGGTCTTCGCCTTCAGAGCCTCGTAGTCGCTGAAACTGAGCCTTCACCAATGGAAGGGCACGATCGCTTCGTCCCTGGGATGTGTACCAGTCCAGCTTCAGTTGGATCCATTGCTCAAAGAAGAACAAACGAATCACGACGATTGCGAGCAGCGGCAAACCAACCAGGCAACCCAAGAAAATCCACATATAGGACTGGGATCGGCAGATGCCAATAGTGACTTTAGCGGATCGCATCGGCAAAGGTGTGTGTAAAACGAGACTGCGTTTAGGTCTGACTTGCGAAGCAGTCCTAGGACTGTCGGGATTCGCCTTACAAGAACCCAGGCTGGGCCAGATGGTTTGGATGAATCTTGCTGGTTTATCCCTGAAAAGTGGGATAGCGTACGCCGCCACCAAGGGGAACAACACCCTCATTCGCGCCAATCTACTAGGTGATTCCAGCCATCCAAGATAGGGATTCACATCTACTGGAAATCAAATCACCGAATGATACGATCATCCCAGTGGTAAGTAGTTTTTTGAACTCTGTTCCTTTGTACGTTTCAAAACGGGATGAATTTCCCATTTTGGAACTGGTGCCACACGGCATTGTGTTCCGGAATGAAACGCGTGAAGAGTTGAGCCAATTAACTTCCGGAGAGCACGCAAAACAAGTGGCCTCCGCCTAAAACATACAACCCGATGGAGTTTCCTGATGTGGGGCATTCGCCAAATGACCCCGCCCTGTCCGAAGTGTGTCTGAGCGGGGACTTGGAACAGTACGTGCATTCTTGTATCGTATCCGGCCAGTAAAAAGGCTGGAGAAATTCAAGGCGCGAAATCAATCCAAGGCCCTCCGCCAGGGCAATTGAGAAAGGAACAAAAACATGCCTGCTAGTAGTGTATCTACCGCAACAGCCCGAGCCAAAGAGCCTGTCATCAGACGAAAGAAAGCCGTCTCCGCCAATAGTATTGCCGAAAAGAGCAACGCGGAAAAGAAGGCCCAAGCAGCAATGATGGCTCGCCGGGACCAGGTGGTTCTGGAACATTTGCCGTTGGCAAAAGCGATTGCTTTGCGGGTGCATGAAAACCTTCCTGTTCACGTTGACCTGGACGATCTTGTTCATGCTGGTATTCTTGGTTTGTTCGACGCCGTCACTAAGTTCAATCCCGACAAAATGGTGACTTTCTCAAGCTATGCCAAACATCGCATTAAGGGCGCAATTTTGGACAGCCTGCGTCAATTGGATTGGGCTTCACGCGATCTACGCCGCCGTCACAAGCAGGTGGAACAGGCAACGCGCGAACTGACCGGGGAGTTGCAGCGTGCTCCTAGCGAAGCGGAACTGGCCAGTAAATTGGGAGTAGATGTGGAACGTTGGCGGCAGATGGCCATTGACCTTAGAAATGTCGGACTCATTTCCGCTTCCACACGGGCCAACGAATCCGAAGATTTGCCTGCCCCGGAATTCCCCAGCAAGCCTGAACTTCAGCCCGATCACATGTGTGCCCATGAACAAATGCGCGACATGCTGGGTGTGGCCATGAAAACACTTCCCGAACGCTATCAAAAAGTGGTCTTCCTGTACTATTCCAATGAAATGACCATGAAAGAAATCGGCGGTGTGCTGGGCATCAATGAAAGTCGCGTGTCACAAATCCACAAGACTGCTTTGGAAAAAATGTCAGTCGCTTTGCAGGATGCTGGCATTACGTCCGCTTACGCTTTCTAACGGAACTCCATGTGATAGGGAAGCATTCCCAATATGTGGCCGTCCAACAAGAGTCGCGGTGAGAATCCAAGTTCCGATTCCATCTGCTTCTCAAAGGGAATCACTATCCCAGTTGTTTCGCCATTAGCCAACATCCACATCCGCGTTGTAGCTTGCGCCGTCTTGGCAAACAACTGCTCAAACAAGGTCTTCTTCGGTGGAAAGAGCATTAGAGCCACCTTTTCGTTAGGTCCGATCTTGGCCTTTTCCTTGATCAGTTCCAGGCTCCGATCCAACCCACCCAGCTCATCGACCAAGCCTCGCGATTTCGCCTGGCTTCCCAGCCACGCCCGCCCTTGTGCCAAATCTTCAATCACCTTCACATCCTTTTTCCTGGCCGAAGCCACATGGCCCAAAAATGTCTGGTAGATTTCATCGATTCCTTCTTTCAACTTCTTACGACCATCCGGACCAAGCGCTGTATATTCGCTATCGATCGCCGCATTTTTCCCGCGAATCAACGTATCTTTCGTGACGCCAATTTTGTCGTACAATCCTCGCAAATTCACCTTGCCAAAGATCACGCCAATGGAACCAGTAATCGTTCCGGGATAGGCCAACACGGGGTCGCCAGTCATAGAGATGTAGTAACCGCCGGAAGCGGCCACGTCGCTCATAGAAATCACTATCGGCTTCTTCTGGCTGAGAAGTTTCATTTCACGCAAGATCTCATCAGAAGCAATGGCATCGCCGCCTGGGGAATCCACACGAAGGATGACGCCTTTGATCGAGCTATCGTCGCGGATCTGGCGGATCTGCTTCATCATGAAAGTGGAAGTGATTCCGCTTTCTTCTCCCAAAGCGGATGCGGGCGATGAGCCTCTGGTAATTGCGCCGTCCCCCACAAGAATCGCGATTTTGTTTCGCGTGTCTGTGGCACGATTCGCCTGGCTATATTCCGCCATGGAGACTTTCTTCAATTCCGGCACGCCAGCAATCTTTTTTACTTCGTCGTAGAACTGATCTTCAAACAGCAGGCCGTCAATTAAACCTCTTTCAACGGATACCTTCGATAGCAGCGGCCCGTCATCAATCATCGCCCGCACCTCAGCCTCAGACTTCTTTCTGCTGCCAGCGATGGTGGTCACAATCTGACCATACAAATCGTCCAGAAACGAATTCATGACTTCGCGAGTTTCCGGAGTCATACTGGTCCGCACAAAGGAATCTAAAGCATCTTTGTATTTGCCGGCGTGCTCCATTTCCATCTGCACGCCTAATTTATCGAGGGTGCCCTTATAGTAGGTCAACTCGGCGCGCAATCCTTTGATGTAAAGAACGTCGGTGGGTGTGAAGTAAATCTTGTCCGCAGCAGACGCCAGATAATATTCGCGCAACCCAGGGTTTCGCAGATAGGCATAAATCGGTTTGCCTGACTTTTTGAATTTCACAAGATCGGCACGGATCTCCTGCATCTTCGCCCAACCCATTGCCGTGTTATGCGGTTCCAGAATGATCGCCTTGATCTTGCTATCGCTAGACGCCCTGTCCAGACTTCGCCAGATTTCGGTAACCGTGACGGCGTTGCCTTCTTTTTCTAAAAAAGGAATGGGCATGTCGGTCTGCGGCTTTTCCGGCACATCCCCTTCCAGGCGCATCACCAGCACGGAGCCGTCGGCAACTTTCACTTTACGATCGCCCAGGCTGGCAAACACCAGTCCAGCGATGAACACAATCATCCCGGCAAGCACCAAGCCAGTAAGTAAGCCAATCAAGAATTTTTTCATATCACTCCCCGTTAAGGATTAAATCGAATCGACTGCTGACATCTTTTAGGTAAGCAGCTTCCCCGTCTCCGCCAAGTTCTACTGTGGCGAAGCCAGAATAACCAATATCTTTTAGCGCGGTATGGATGGCTTTCCAATCGATTTCGCCATCGCGCAAATTCACCCAGTCGGCAACATTCTTTTTCAAATTCGCATCGCGACGAAAGGTAAAGTCCTTCAAGTGCAATCGTACAATTCGTTTGCCCAGGGTGCGAATCCAGTCTTGCGGATAACCGTAGAGAACCACATTGCCGACATCGAAATAGGCGCGGACCCAGGGCGATTGAAAATCGTCAATATAGCGCGCAAACTCAAGTGGGGAGAGCAAAAACTTGTTCCAGACTTCTTCCACCGCAATGATCACCTTTAACTTTTCGGCCATCGGAATCATTTTACGAATCTCGGTTTGCGAACGTTGCCAGGCATCGGCGTAGCTGGTCTGCGCGTTCACCACGGCTGGAACAAGAAGCACTGTTTCCGCACCCCACATGGACGCTTGCTCCATACTTGTCGTCATCCCTTGCACGCTTTTGTCGACAACGGAACGATCCGCCGAAGACAACGGATATTGCCAGTGACTCATGTTCATCACGGAATGAATGCGCACGCCCGTTTGTTGAGAAGCTTTGCGGATCTCAGCGGCCTCTTCTACTGTTTTCGCGGTGCCTGCCTCAATGGCGTCAAAGCCTGTATCTTTGGCCAGTTGAAAGCGGTCCTTAAAGGTCGACTTGGGACTGAGCATACTGAGCAACACTCCCTTTTTGATGGGAAGACGTGTTGCGCCAAAAGATAGCGAGGGAACTGCGGCTAAAGCGCTCACAGCAAGCAGGTCCCGGCGATTCATCAGATGTTTCATAGGAATGTTATCTCGTCTGCCAACGATGATAGCGCAGGAAAGGCGAATGAGGTCTTTGCCTTAGGAAGTCGGATAGAAAACTTGTCTCGGATCAAACTGGAGATGGTCAGGGACAAGACACTTAGCAAACGAAAAAACGCCGGAAAAGCGTTTGAGCGGCTGGTAGGCCACGCTTTTCCGGCGTTGATTTGGAGAATACTATTTCTTGATTCAAGGCACCGCTTGGTACAGGGCTTGGGTTGCCCTTGCACTAGCAGCAAATGCTTAAACCAGATTCGGTATCTTGATAATTTTCTTTTGGATTGCGTATTGCACAAGCTGTGCTTTGTTATGAATATCCAGCTTGCGCATTAAGTTGAATTTGTGCGCCTCCACGGTCTTCACGCTAAGGTTAAGATCGCAGGCAATTTCTTTCACCGAGTTACCCTCCGCAAGCATCTTCAGCACTTCACGTTCGCGAGCAGTGAGAGTGGCAAAGCGCGGCAAGCGGTTGGCGGACTTGATGCGTGAGCGGAAATCGTCGACCAATTGAGACAGCATCCGCGGGCTCAGGTAGCTGCCACCACGGCAGACATCCCGAACTGCGGCGACCAGTTGTTGTGAAGGACTATCCTTCAAAACGTATCCAGCAGCCCCGACTTCCATTCCTTCCACTAGATAATCTTCATCGTCATACATCGTGAGGAAGAGAATTTTTGTTTCAGGACGGTTTTTCTTAATCTGCCGGGTTGCTTCAAAACTGGACAGTCCAGGCATGTGAATGTCCATCAACACCACGTCCGGACGGATCTCATTGGCCCTTTCGACGGCTTCGCCACCATTGGAAGCTTCCCCAATCACTTCCATGTCGGCTTCCGCTGAGAGTAGAGTACGGATGCCCTGTCTGAACAAGGTGTGGTCATCCGCTAACATTAATCTTATTTTGGCCATTCGTTTTTCCGATTGAGCTTAATCCCAACTTCCTGTTTGACCAGGTTGCAAAGACTAGCACCGATTGTTTGAAAACTCATTTGAGGCAGAGTTTCCAGCATCAAGATTTCTCAATGCCGCCTTTTGTCCCTTGTGGCTTGCCGCCACCCAAACCCATTCCAAGACTTCTTGGATCGACCCTGGCATAAGCAGACGTCTTGTCTACTCGCTGCTACATGAATAGCGTGCACCCCGCGCTTCAAGCAGCAACTGCCTCTCTAGGAATCGGTAACTGGATCCATATCTTTGTGCCCTGTTTGGTGGCTCTTACTTGCGATGAGCGTTCTCCTCGCATAACGCGAGCTCCTCGATCCGCTTTCGCTTTCCGACCGCCACTCTTTGCCGGGCAACTGACTACTTCACACTTTCCGCCGAGCAGCACCACTCGTTCCCTCATCCCCTGAAGCCCAAACGACTCCAATTTGGTGGCTGCTTGCTTAACGTCAAAGCCGACGCCGTTATCTTCGACTATCAACCTTAGTAAACCATCGGATGTTCCTACGGAAATGTTTACGCTGGTGGCAAAAGAATGCTTAGAGATGTTGTTAAAACACTCCTGTACCAACCGGTAGACAACCACCTCAGTATTCTTTGGAATCGCACTCAGATTTCCTATTTGCAATTTCACTTTCACTGGGTACCATTGCTTAAACCGCATCACCAGTTGACGCAGTGCCGCACCTAGTCCCAATTGTTCCAAAGCTGCCGGACTGAGAGCTGCAATCAACCGCCGAACCTCTATGATGGTGCGTTCGGTAGCCTCCCGAGCTTCTTTCACTTTGGCTCGCAATGGATTCAATTCGGGCATGGCGTTTTCAACCATTTCCATTTGCAGGCGTACGAACAACATGGATTGACCTGCTTCGTCGTGCAATTCACCGGAAATACGACGACGCTCGCGCTCTTCCACTTGCAGCATATGCTCTGCCAGTTGACGAATTTGCTCTTCACTAGCCCGCAAATCTTCCATCAAACGGGCTTTTTCGGCGGCTTTGAAGCAACGTTCCGCCGCCGCTGCCAATAACTCCTGCTCGCGGGGCAGCCATTGATAATCCTTGCGAAACGCAAACTGGAAAACTCCCGTAAGCCGTTTGTCGTGCAGCTTTTCATGAATCAGGGGCATGGACCAAACGGTGGCATATTCGCCCTTCCATTCAGCTTCATGTGATAAATCGGCGCCTGAGGCACACTGCGGTTCTCGCAAGCGATTCCCCAGATCCCTGGTGATTTTTAGAGTTTTCTGATCGAGCTGCCAGCAATTCGACGATTCGTCAAATGCCAGATACCGCGCTGCATCGGCCCGACAAAACTTGGCCAAAGTGGCCAGAAAACGGTCGAACAACTCCCCTAAACTTTGCGATTCCACTTCATCCCGGAATAGCTCGTAAAAGGTGTCCGCTTCCGCTTCGCGCACTTCGTAGTAAGCGTTGTTCAACGCCAGCATGACACAAAACTGTAGTTGTTCCCGCACCCAGCGGAAGTTTGCTGCTTCCTTCACGGTCACTTTGGCGAACTCCGCCTCAAGCAGGCCGTCGTACTCCGCCAAAGCTTCCACAATGACACTAGGCGGCAGATTCAATTTTGCCAGCCGACGTCCACTATAGGTTGCTTGTTCAAAGAAACCTGCCAGATTCCCGTCGTCCAGCCAAAACCGGACTGCTGAACCCAGAGTGACCGCAGCAAGGGCGACCCGCTGCTGTTGGTCATGTTTTCTGGCGATGAGTTTACGATCAAATTTTCGACTTAATTGGGCGCTGCACGGACCTAGGAGTGTCCCTAGTCGACTTAGAT
>JAYWBH010000023.1:0-2705 GCA_043781815.1 Bryobacterales bacterium
AAAAGCTACTACAGCCCCTTTACTGGTTTTGGCGGCAAGCAACTTGATGAGTTTTTGCAGGTCTTGCGGTCTTAAGTGTTCAATCACCTGGGAACAAAACACACCGTCAAACGTGCCGTCGGCTTGCGATTCCAGGTAAGCGAACATGTCCACTTTTTCCGCAGTTAAACCTTGCGAAAGGCAATGTGCAATGGATTCGTCATGCAAATCAATCCCATGTGCCGTAAGGCCAGCGTCGCGCATTTTATGCAGAAATTCGCCACGACCGCAGCCAAGATCAATCACATTGTTGTGACCCTTGAAATAGGGAAGGTAACGGTCCAAGCCCGCGCTAATGTGATCTTCCCGACCGCGAAATTTCTCAGCGAAATGCAGAATGTCGTAGTCTTCTTCCTGTTGCTGAGATGGAGCAGAAGATGCGACTGCCGGGGGAGCCAGAAAGGCCCGCTGACGGACTTTGCGCAATTCATGATGAATCAACTCTTCATATTCCGTGCGGATTCTATCCAGATCGGCCCATAGCTTCTGCTGCAAATCATTGGTGGATTGGTTAAGTGCACCTTCAAACGCTGTGTGCTGTGATTTGGCGATATCCCGAAAGGTACCTTCCATCAACGTGGCTCTGTGGTTGAACGCCGCTTGCAGATCGGCAGCGCTGCGCAAGAACTGAACTTCGTTAATGGATAACTTCCGTTCCCATTCTTTGCGCCATTCCTGCCAATGCAGGCGAATGTCGGTAAGTTCCCGAGCCTCATCGCGCAGTTGATCCATCTGCGTGGTGGCCTGTGCCAAATCCTTTACGGCACGATTTAAATCATTCAGCGATTCAATTGCAGCATTGACGCAGTTAATGGCCCCACGGTTGAACTCCACTTGTTCGCGAACATGCCAGTCCAACACGCGCGACAAGAACCGCTTCCAACGCTGGACAATGTTGTTGACAAATCCGGCAGGCCTGGGGTTTACCGTTCCGATGGAAGCCACTTTTGATTCCGCAGCATCGCGGGCACGCACCAGCGGCATAAGATCAGCCAGTTGCACCTCAAACGCGGCTTTGCCTTGGGGATAGCGCACTTGCACCCGATCCCGGATTTCAGCAAGCGCCCGTTCCAGTTCAGCTAACTTGTGGGGTTCAGCGGGCACGCTTTCCCTTCCGTTTGTAAGAGGCTGTTATCTTTGAATACACACCGCCGCGGGGAGTGAATTCACCAATCACGGTGGCGCTGATTGGTTTGGAAAAACGAACCACATCGTTCAAAAAACGGTTGACGACATTTTCCTGAAAGATACCCAAATTGCGGTAAGCCAGCCAGTACATCTTCAGCGACTTCAATTCCAGGCAGACCTTATCGGGGGTGTAACGGAGGGTCAACGTCCCATGATCGGGAAGTCCCGTTTTAGGACAGACGCTAGTAAACTCTGGAGTAATAATTTCAATTTCATAGCCTGCAAATTGATTGGGCCAAACTTCAATTTCAGGAAGCGGAGCGTCCAGGCCAGCGCTGGCGTGTTCATCTGTATAAACTTTTATTTTAGGCATTCTGTTCTATAGACCGGGCCAAATGATCCAGGAAAAGGCCCACATCGGTTACCACGCCAACCGCTTGCCCCGTGCCGCGATCACTTACTTTGGTGGCAACTGCGGGGTTGATATCGACGCAGACAATTTTCACCCAACTGGGCAACATGTTCCCGGCGGCAATGGCATGCAGCATGGAGCTTAGACAAAGCACCACGCTGGCACCTTCCAAATGCTTGGCATAAGCATCTTGAGCTTGGCTCATATCGGTGATTGTGTCAGGCAACGGACCATCGTCGCGCAAGCTGCCAGCAAGCACAAAAGGAATTCCTTTCTTCACGGTTTCATACATCACCCCGGTGGTTAGCTTACCGCTTTCCACCGCACCAGCAATGCTCCCGCAGTGATAGATGGCATTAATGGCGCGCATGTGATTGCGATGCCCATGCTCTTCCTGGCGACCGTCGGATTGGCGCACGCCCAACGATGTTCCAAGCAAGGCTGCTTCAATATCGTGCACAGCCAGCGCGTTGCCAGCCAGCAGCGCATCCACCCAGCCATTTCGAATCAGCCAACACAGTGGTGCTCCACCGCCAGTGTGGACAACCACCGGTCCGGCCACTACAATAATCTTCTTCTTCTCTTCCCTGGCCTGCTTCAATAAAGCCACGGTTTGACGAACGGCGGTTTCCACTTGGCGCTCTGAGGAAATGCCGTTGCTCATAAAGGAAAAAGATTGGCGATCGCGTTCTTTCGATTCGGGAATCACACGGATGCCACGCATGCCAACTACTACCGCTTCGCCTTTCTTCAAGTCACGAAGCTTACGGCAGATTGATGCGCCGTCCTTTACGACAACCAGGGCATCCATGCGTTGCTTGCCAACGGTGATCCATTCCGAATTCAGCTTGATCTGCGTTTGGTGATTGGTGGTGGAATAGAAATCTTCGGGAGCGCAGCAATCTTTTTCAGCAATGCGAAGCTCAGCATCGGAAGCGTCTACAGGAGTGCAGCCCAGTCCCAACAACTGCCCCACTAACTGGTCCATCAGCGCCCTGGTGGGAGTTTCCAGACGCAGCCGCAAATGCGAGTCTTCGGAATTGGTTCGGCCAATGGTGAATTTTTCAACTTCGAAGCGACCTTGAAATTCAACCACGGTGTCGAAGATCTGTTCCATGATGTGGGA
>JAYWBH010000024.1:0-2702 GCA_043781815.1 Bryobacterales bacterium
GATACATCTACGAAATCTCCGGGTCGTGGTTTGAACTTGCGACTGACCGGTGCTTTGAACGCCAGCCTGGTGAATGAAGCTGGATATTCTTATTCCTACGGAGCGATTATTAGCGACCCCATTGGACTGAATGCTTCAGCCAATTCACCAGACATCAACTTGAAGTTACCCTTCGCTGTTACGCTAGGTCGCATTCCTTCGCTGAACTTTGGTGGTGTTTCGAGTGTCACTGGTTTTGGTCCCTATCGCGATTACAACCGCAACCATGCGTTCTTCGATAACCTGACCAAGATCACGGGCAAGCATTCCATCAAGGTGGGTTTCACTGGCAACCTTTATCAGAAGTACGAAAACGCTGCTGGAAATAATGTGGGGTCATTCACATTCAGCACCACGCCCAGGCCAGTGGGCAGTACGGCATCGACCACCATGCAGGGTTGGGCAAACTTTTTGTTGGGCAACGTATCCAGCTTCTCTCAAGTGGCGCGGGACATTACCCCGGATATTCGTGCCAAGCAATTTGAAATGTATGCCCAGGACGATATTCGGGTGAAGAAAAATTTCACGTTGAATGTCGGATTGCGCTGGTCGTTATTCCGGCAGGCTACCGATGCCAATGGATTTTTGAATACCTTCGATCCTAAGTTCTACGATCCGGCCAAGGCTCCCAAGGTGGACGCAAATGGAAACCTGGTGGCTGGCACAGGTGATCCGCTGAATGGCTTCATAATTGGTGGAAAGAACTCGCCGTATGGCAATGCGATTGGACCGCAGCGCTACAAGAACGTTGCACCGCGGATAGGCTTTTCCTGGGATCCTTTCAAGAAAGGGAAGACGGCAATTCGTTCGGGCTACGGGATCGCCTACGATGTGCCGGCGATTGGGCGTTACGAAGATCCGATTACAACCAACCCGGCAAGCGTGCAATCCATCACCATTACCAATGCCACGTTCGCCAATATTGTGGGTGGTCGGGTGACGGTGCCCACATCGCCTCCGGCCATTACGGCCATTGGCACCAACTATCAAACGCCTTACACGCAGCAGTACAGTTTCAACATTCAGCAGCAACTGCCGCAGCGCATTTTTGTGGAGGTGGGTTACGCCGGTGCAGCGGGTCGGCACTTGTGGGGTGAACCGGATATGAATCAACTGTACCCTGGCCAAGCGGTGGCATTGGGCATCACGCCAGTGGGCACACCGCTGACTACGACGACCGATCCACGGGTGAACGCGTTTCGTCCTTACGTCGGCTATCGGGCCATTAACACGTATCAAACCTGGTTCAATTCCAGTTACAACTCTTTGCAGACGATGGTGAAGAAAACCTTTCGCGGAGGATTTGCAGGCGGCAGTTATACGTGGTCAAAGTCACTGACCAATGCGGGCACCAACGGCGCATCGCCACAGAATACCTACGACCGTTCATTGGACCGCGGCCATGCCCCGTATGATCGGAATCACGTGGTATCGGCCAATTGGAGTTATGAATTTCCCTTCTTTCGTCATGCTGCAAACTCCGTTGTGAAGAACGCGCTGGGCGGCTGGCAGACATCGGGAATTTTGGCTGTGGCCAGTGGATTGTGGTCGTTCAACCCCAGTTCATCTTCGCTGGGTACGGACCCTGCCGGGTTGGGAATTCTGGGTGCAGGCAGTGGGGCCACTCCGCGTGCGGATTTTGTTTGCGATCCCAACGCCAGCGCCCCTCACCTATTTACGCAGTGGTTCAACACAAGCTGCCTGGCGGACGTACCGAAGGGAACCATTCGTCAAGGCAATGCGCCGCGCAATGGAATCAAGGGGCCTGGCTACCAGACTTGGAACATGTCAATGTTCAAGAATTTTTCGCTGGCCGAGCGCGGCCCCAAATTACAATTTCGCTTTGAAACGTTTAATACTTTCAATCATACGAATTGGTCCAGCATTGGGGCCACGTTGGGATCGTCCACGTTTGGGCTGGTGACGGCGGCGCGTAGTGCGCGAATTGCGCAGTTGGGATTGAAGCTTTCCTTCTAAATCTTAATAGCTTTTTTTGAACTTATTGCGGGAATTGATCACTTCAAACTTGCCTGTTGCTTCGGCGGATACGTGCAAATAGTGTTCCGTCCCCACTTCATCGGTATTGGCGATGAACATGTCCTGTACATTATTTTCCTTGCCACCGGCCAAGGCAAAATGAACTTGCCAGATGTTCTGAAGACCAGGCGACGCTTTCACTATCTGCCAAGCTGAGGCGCTGCCGCCCTTTTTTGCCCCGTTGTTCATGATGGCGACTTTTGGCTTCAAGGCATGCACTAATTCCGGCGCACCGCTTTGGTCCGAGCCATGATGGGTGGTGAGGTACAGGTCCACTTCGCCAATTTTATTTGCTGGGCAAGCCAGGTCCAACTCTTTGTTCCAAGTGAGGTCGCCCAGGTCGACAAATTTGAATTTGCCATAGGTCAAAAGGAAGCCCACACTACGGGCATTTTCGGAAGGATCTTCTTCCTTCATCTTAGCGTTGGCGCAAAGTGCATTTGTTTTGCCTGTGCGATCCGTAATCTTGCCATCAGCGGTTAGAATTTCAATGTCGACATTCTTCAGCGGCAGTTTGTCGCCCGGTTTAACTGTGAGTCGCTTGCCGGTCTTCACTGCTTCCAGATAGCTCTTGGTAAGCCGTTCGGCTGGTGGGCCAGTTTCGCGATTATCGCCATGATCCACGA
>JAYWBH010000025.1:0-8275 GCA_043781815.1 Bryobacterales bacterium
CCCATAAAAATTATCGAATCCTTATTCCCTTTACACTCACTAGCCCGTCCCGCATAATAAATTTAGCCAAAGTTGCGGCACGCCTGGAGCCTGTTTCCCTCCACTAAGCTGTTCTCATCGTTGAGATTTCCACCCGTCATTTTTGCCTTTTCGCGCACTGTCTGCGCCTAAATCTGTTTTCACAATTTGAAGACTTGCCGTAAAGGAATCTTACCCGTATGAAGAACTCTTTGAAGACTTTCGCGCTCTCCCTTGTGGGGCTGTTTGTTGTGGGTGGATTATGGACGTTCCTCAGCCTGAACGTCGCGCCCGACCTTCCCTCCCCTTGGAGAACCTGGCAAGAAAGCAAAATATACGTGCTGAATCCCTGGGAAAAGCGCGGCGAAATGGATCAGGGCATCGGCTTGATGACCGCCTACAGCCTGTTTCGCGTCGCCAAAGGATTTTTTCTAGCCATTGCCATTGGCACACCCCTCGGTTTCCTTTTAGGCGCATCGCCAACGTTCTTCAAAATGTTCGACCCCACAATTCAACTCCTGCGACCCATTTCACCCTTGGCATGGTTGCCGTTGGGCTTGATCCTGTTTCGGCAATCGGAACCAGCCGCGCTGTTCACCATCGCGCTCTGTTCCATGTGGCCTACCGTGATCAACACCATGACCGGAGTTCGAGCCATTCCTCAAGATTATTTGAACGTAGCGCGAGTGCTGCGGCTATCGCCTTGGAAGCAGTTCACCAAGGTCTGGTTGCCAGCCACGCTGCCCTATATGTTTACCGGATATCGCCTCAGCTTGGGGATTGCCTGGCTGGTGATCGTCGCCGCCGAAATGCTCACCGGGACCCCAGGAGTTGGCGGGTTCTTGTGGCAGGAATATAACAGCCTGATCTATTCGCACATCTTACTCAGCATCCTGACCATTGGCGTGGTTGGGTTCACTTTAGACCGCATGATGGGCTTTGCTGAAAACAAATTGCGGACGGTTTAAGGAGATACCTGTGTCTTTCATTGAACTCAAAGATGTCGGCAAAAGTTACGGTGTCCGCAATGTGTTGAGCGGAGTCAATCTGACTCTGGAAGAAGGGGAATTCGTATCTATTGTTGGCGCATCGGCATCGGGCAAAACTACGCTTTTGAAAGCGGTCGCAGGCTTGATTCTGCCTGATAAAGGGACCATCACGATGGGTGGCGAAAAGGTCACTGATTTTTCCCGCGAAGCGTCATTCATCTTTCAGAACTACTCGTTGTTACCCTGGCTGTCAGCCTATGAAAATGTCCGACTTGCAGTGGAAGCCACTTTCACCGACTGGTCAAAAAAACAGCATCAGGAACAGGCGGAAAAATATCTGCAAATGGTGGGATTGGGTGCAGCCATGCGCAAGAGTCCGAATCAACTTTCCGGCGGAATGCGGCAGCGTGTAGCCATTGCCCGGGCATTTGCTACCGAACCTCGGGTAATGTTTTTGGATGAGCCGTTTGGTGCGCTGGACGCCTTAACACGAGGCACTTTGCAGCAAGAACTTTCCACGCTGTGCCGCGCCGCAGGCAGGCCAGTAACTGCCTTGATGATCACCAACAACGTGGATGAAGCGATTCTACTTTCTGATCGTATTCTGGCTTTGAGCCGTGGGCCCGGTGCCACGTTAAGTCCTGCCGTTCCGGTGAATCTGTCGCGACCGCGGGCTAGCGATCTGTTGCTGCATGACGAACAGGCCGTACGTGTTCGTAACCGCTTAGCCGAGTTCCTATCGGCCGGCTCGGACCGCAACCGCTTTAAGCCGCGCCCTGATTTGCAGGCGATAGCCAAAGTCATTCCGGTGGAGGCATAACGACCATGATCCGCCCACTGATTATCACTTCACTAACAAAAACATTTGACACCGCGTCGGGTCCGCACATTGCGGTAAAAGATTTCGACGCCACCGTTCAGCCCGGTGAATTCGTTTCGCTATTAGGCCATTCCGGATGCGGTAAATCCACAGTGTTGGCCATCGTCGCCGGGTTGCAGCAGGCTACCCTGGGCGGCGTGATTGTGGATGGTCGGGAAATTGATGGGCCAGGGTTGGAACGGGCTTTGGTGTTTCAATCGCCGTGCCTGTTGCCCTGGTGCAACACGCGGGAAAACGTAATGCTGGCCGTGCGTCAGGCACATCCCAAACTGAACCCCAAGGAACAGAAAGAACTGGCCCGTAAATATTTGAACCTTGTGGGTGTCTCAGAATTTGAAAATACTCTGCCTGCGGAACTTTCGCAAGGCACGCAGCAACGGGTGGCCATTGCCCGCGCGCTATCCCTTGAACCGCGATTCCTGCTGCTGGATGAACCGTTCGGCATGTTAGATTCCATGACTCGCTTTGAGTTACAAGACTTAGTGCTGGAACTGTGGGAAAAAGATCGCAAGACTTGCATTCTAGTTACTCACGATATTGACGAAGCGTTGTACTTGTCGGATCGAATCATTCTGATGACCGATGGGCCGGAATCAAGAGTTGGGTTAGAACTACCGATCACGCTGCCTCGACCGAGGGACCGTCGTGAACTGGCCGATAACCAGGAATATTATCGGCTACGCAAAGTGGTTATTGACTTTTTGGAACACCATTCCAAGCAGTTCACACAGGAGAAAGCAGCATGAGAGAACGTCTGGTTGTTATCGGAAACGGTATGGCCGGTGTGGCCTGTGTGGAACAAATTCTAAAGCACACCCAAGAGTTCGACATCACCATTTTTGGCGATGAAACACACACTAACTACAACCGCATTATGTTGTCTTCAGTGCTGGCTGGGGAAAAAGAGTACGACGATATTGTTCTGAATGGAATTGACTGGTATCAGAAGCACAAAATCAATACGAAGTTAGGCGTACGCATTGCTGACATTGACAGTGCAGTAAGAACAGTTACTGATGCTGATGGCAATGTAACTGCCTACGATAGGTTGATTTTCGCCACCGGTTCCAGTGCGTTTATACCGCCGATGGCTGGAGTGGATAAATCGGGTGTGTTTGTATTCCGCACTTACGACGATACGCGTCAGTTACTGGAACTTTCCGGTCCTGGAATTAAAGCAGTTGTCATTGGTGGCGGGTTGCTAGGTTTGGAAGCGGCTCGCGGACTGCAAGTGCAAGGGTGCGATGTAACGGTGGTCCACTTGGCCGACACCTTAATGGAGCGGCAACTGGATTCCATTGGCGGTGGTTACCTGCGCTCCAAAATGGAGGCCATGGGGATCCGCGTGTTATGTGGCCGCTCTACCCAAGCCTTGCTCGGTGGGACGCATGTGGAAAAAGTTCTGTTCAAAGATGGCGAGGAAATCGACGCCAACTTAGTGGTGATTGCCGCTGGAATTCGCCCCAACTCGGCGTTAGGCAAGCAGGCTGGTGTCACCGTGAATCGGGGCATTGTGGTGAATGATCAGATGGAAACGTCTGACCCAAACATTTTCGCCGTAGGTGAGTGTACGGAACACAACGGGCAGTTGTTCGGCTTGGTTGCTCCGCTGTTTGAACAAGGCAAAGTGCTGGCAGCAACCATCACCGGCAATCGGGGACCAGTGTTTGCAGGGGCTTCCCCAGCATCCAAGTTGAAGATCATGGGTGTGGAAGTTTTCTCGGCAGGCAATTTCGATTGCTCACGTCCGGGAGTGGAAGCTATTCGTTATGAAGATTCTTCGCTGGGAATTTATAAGAAATTAGTTCTGAAAGACGGTCGGTTGGAAGGCGTGATTCTTGTCGGCGATGCTTCTGACGATCATCGTTACATGGATTGGCTGCGTACCAATAAAGATCTAAGCGGGCAACGGCGTCACTTATTGGCACCCCCTCCGGCTGAAGACAAGGGTCAAGACGTTGCGTCCATCCCGGAAGGCGATACCATTTGCGGATGTCTGGGCGTGACCAAAGGCGACATTATCCACGCGATTCACGCCGATGGTGTTTGCACTATGGCGCAGTTGAAAGACAAGACACGCGCATCCACCGGTTGCGGTAGTTGCACCAGCCTTTGCAAGTCATTGTTACGCGCGGTGGCCCCTGAATTTGAAGAAGACAAAGCCAAGGTGTTGTGCGACTGCGTGCCGTTCCCGCAGGACAAGATTCGCGAGATGATTCAATCGCAACGGTTGAAATCTGTGCAGGATGTTTTAGATATTTACGGCAACGGGCGTGGTTGTGAGATCTGCAAGCCAGCCATCAGTTACTTAGTGGATGTGGTGTGGTGCGGTGACCATGAAGAAGATCGTTCAGCACGGTTCATCAATGATCGCGTACACGCCAACATTCAGAAAGACGGTACATTTTCCGTTATCCCTCGGATGCGCGGTGGCGTGACCACTCCAGCCGAGCTTCGCAAGATTGCCGATGTGGCTGAAAAATATAACGTGCCGCTGGTGAAGGTTACCGGAAGTCAACGACTGGATTTGTTGGGTGTGAAGAAAGAAGACCTTCCCAAAATGTGGGAAGACTTAGGCATGCCATCGGGCCAAGGCTATGCCAAGGGCTTGCGCATGGTGAAGACTTGTGTGGGCGATGAATTCTGTCGATTCGGTACCCAAAACGCGCTTTCAACAGGGATTGAACTTGAAAAGCGGCTGGAAAATTTATACACGCCGCACAAGACGAAGTTAGCTGTTGTTGGTTGTCCGCGTAACTGTGCGGAAGCAACGGTGAAAGACATCGGCTTGATTGGGCAGGATGGAAGTTGGCAGGTTGTGGTGGGCGGCGCGGCAGGCAAAGGCGTGCGCAAGGCTGACTTACTGATCACCGTTGAGACCACGGAGCTTGCTCTTGAATCAGCCGAATTGTTCTTTCAGTACTACCGGGAAAACGGACATTATCTGGAACGGTCCTACGATTTTGTAGAGCGTCTGGGAATGGAAAAAGTTCGTCGAGAGACTGTCTACGCAGTAGATGAAGCCCGCCAGGGGTTGTTGGACCGGTTACGGAAATCGAAGGAACGGTCGAGCGACGCCTGGTTGGAACGGTACAATCCGCGTGCAACGCAGTTCGTACAAATTGAACCCATGGAGACACCCGTCAATGAATTTGCCAACTAATTGGATCCAAATTACGCCTGCAGCCGATATTCCAATGCGGGAAGGTCGGTCTGTGAAAATGGGCTCTTTGAATATTGCGTTATTCAACCTTGGAGATCGGTTCTTGGCGGTTGAAAATCGTTGCCCACATGGGCACGGTCCGCTGTCTGATGGAATTGTAGGAGGCCACGGTTTGGCGACAACGGTCACATGTCCATTACATAACTGGCGCATTTGTCTGGATTCCGGCGAAGTAGTAAAGCCGCAGGCGCAAAGTAGCCCCTGCGTGCGCACTTACCCAGTAAAAGTGGAGAACGGCATAGTCATGCTAGACATGTCCAAAAAACTCTCCACTGAACAAGCAGCTTAAAAAGGCATTTTATCCGCAGATGACGCAGATAAGCGCAGATAAAATCTAAAATACGTTCGTTGTGTTATCTGCGTTCATCTGCGTCATCTGCGGATAAATTTCGGTTCGTAAATCTTCAGGCAACGTCGCCCCACTCGGTCCCCGTGTGTCCGTTCATCCCAACATAAAAAGGAAGGACACCCATGTCCCGGAAATTAGCATTTCTACTCTGTACTGCGGTTGTTTACGGTCAAAACGCAGTTACCCCAACGCCATTTAAGATCGGCGGAGTAACTGTGACAGGCAGCATTCGTTCGCGATTGGAAGCCTGGGATTGGTTTAAGGCGGATACTGGCGATAATGCCTACGTATTCAGCGGAAATTTGTTCCGCTTAAGCTTTTCACAATCCAGAGAGAATTGGGATTGGCAGATAGAGATGGCTGCGCCAGTGTTATTGGGCTTGCCTAACAACGCTGTAGCGGCCAATGGAACACAAGGTCAGTTGGGGCTGGGAGCCAGTTACTATCTTGCGAACAGCAAATCGCAAAACGCGGCTAACATTTTCCCCAAACAAGGCTTTATCCGCTTCAAGAATTTGTTTGGCGATAGCAACCAGACTCTTCGTCTGGGCCGTTTTGAATTTGTGGATGGAGCTGAAGTGGCACCGAAGAATGCGACGTTGGCCACCATCAAGCGCGATCGCATCAGCATGCGGCTGATTGGCCATTTTGGTTGGGCACATGTGGGACGCAGTTTCGATGGCATGAACTACGTTTACAACTCGCCGACAAATGGCAACTTTACCTTTATGGGTGGCATTCCTACGCGCGGCGTTTTCCAAACTGATGGTTGGGGTGAAACCGCGACTGGCATTGGCTATGCCGCGTACACCAAACCTTGGGGTAAAGGAAATCATGTGGCCGATACCCGCGTGTTTGCCATGTACTACCAGGATTGGCGCGCTGTGGTGAAAACCGACAACCGTCCGCTGGCTGTGCGTCGTGCCGATACAGCCAACTTGCACATCTATAGTTTCGGAGGCCATTCCATCCACGCGTTCGATACCAAAGCGGTCACTTACGACTTGCTGCTGTGGGGCACCGGCCAAACCGGTAAGTGGGGAGTGCAGGATCATCGGGCGCACGCGTTCGCCGTGGAAGGTGGGTTTCAACCCAAGATTGCACCCAAGCTGAAGCCCTGGTTCCGAGTTGGTTTCTATGACGGGTCAGGTGACGATAACCCCAGCGACAAGACGCATGGCACTTTCTTCCAAGTGCTGCCCACGCCCCGGCCTTATGCGCGTTTCCCATTTTTCGACATGGTCAATAACCGCGACATCAATGCTGCCTTGATCCTGCGCCCACACAAGCAGGTGACTATTTCAAGCGAGTTCCACGCACTGCGTCTGAGCAACGCAAAAGATTTGTGGTATTCCGGTGGCGGGGCGTATCAGCCTTGGACCTTCGGATATCAGGGTCGGAACGCAGCGGGTCCAAGGTCATTGGCCAATTTGTATGACACCAGTGTGGAGTATCGGATGCGGCCGAACGTGACCCTAACCGGCTACTATGGCTTTGCCAGTGGTCGGGCCATTACGCAGGCTATTTATCCCAAGGGGAAAAATGGCGGATTGGGGTATGCGGAAGTCAGTTACCGGTTTTAAGGTATCTCTTCCAGAAGCATGGTGAAGTAACCGATGTTGAACCCAAGCTTGGTATAGTTGCGGTGTGAAATTGAACCTGGCGATATGCGCGACATTGCCAGGTTCAAGCCATTTTTGACGGCAAGGTCCATGCGATATTCAATCAATGCCTTTTGGATTCCCATGCCACGGAAGGCTGGTAAGGTGCAAGCGGCATTGAAGGCAGCTATTTTTTCTGTAAAAGTAACCATGGCAGCACCGGCGATTTCACCATTAACCCAAGCCCCCAAAATCTGGCTCCGCTCGGCATGGAAGAAGGTCCGAGCCAAGTCTTCAGTCTCCTCATCCAATTTACCTTCGCAATGTCCCGCAGCAAATGTATTCAGCCAAAGTCTTTCGTTCTCAATCGGCCTAATTTCTATTCCCGGATGACTGCTTTTGTTAAAAGGTAAGTCTAACCGGCGAGCCAACATGAAAGTGAAATCAGAGGTTTTGAATTGTTTCCCGGCAAGGCATTCGATGAGTGAGGGTTGGGTGAATTGAGTTACCCGAATGCGCAGTGGCAACCCACGCTCATGAAAATATTGTCTTAAGAAGGCAAAGTCGGTCGGTAATACCTGTTTGGTGACCCCAAATCCAATGAGCTGTGTCAGCGGCGAGGTAGAGGAAACGTAGACGACAACTCCGCCGCACATTTCAAAACATTCCGCCTTGGAGTCAGGGAATAGTTTCTTGTGCGATGCCACAAGGTACTTGGCATAGGTCATGGAACCTTGTACCACTTGCTTAATTGTCTCTGGATCCGGTTGAAAGACCGACGTCATTGCAGCGGCGCTTGATGATGTAGTCATATTCCCCTGAAGGTAGTATCGGCAAAAGTGTTTGGTTTGTTGAGCAATTTCTTCAGGAAAAACTGATTTTAATTTTCTATCGATAGAAGCGCCGGACGGTCCACCGCATTCCCACTTGAATCTTTGAAGATCAGCTATCATCTAAATAAGCGAGTAGTACAAGGAGCATCCTTTCCAATGAACGGTTATCAACAAGAAGTGGGCTTTTGGGACAAACTGACGGGCACCATGCCTTTGTCGGCAACCCGGTCGGCGGTGATTAAGCAAACTTACGTGCTTTTCGGCGTCAGCGTACTGGCGGCCATGGCAGGCGGCTATATCGGCGCCACTTCGGAAACTATGGTGAGGTTCTTTTCCGGCTGGATGGGCTGGATTGCGGCAATGGTTTTGCTGAATGTTGTGC
>JAYWBH010000026.1:0-2695 GCA_043781815.1 Bryobacterales bacterium
TTCAGAATTTCGACAATGCGTTCTTCTGATATGGAAGCAACTATTTTCGATACCTGCGGGTTGACGGTCTTGTATTGGGCAGTGCAGGGAAAGGCTATACAAATCAGTATAATTAGCGATAACAAATGCTGGCTCATCAGACTCCTGGGGAAACGATTTCTCCTATGTTATCTGATCGTAGACGAAGTTTAGAAAAGAAACGGCCCGGCTTGTTAATTTAACAAGACCGGGCCGTTTCAGCTTGCGGGGAAAAATTATTCGCCTTTGGCCAGCGATTTGCCAACAGATAAAGAATATAGGGCCGCATCACCCCATACGCAATTTACAGCAGCGGGAGTCTTATCGCCCCAAACCACGTTGTCGCCCCACACGACGCTATCACCCCAAACCACATTGTCGCCCTTGATGTTGTCGCCCCACACCACGTTGGTTGGAAGTGTTGAATCTCCCCAGACAACATTCGTGCCTCTTAGAATGCTCACCCGACCAGTGATTGGATCAATGGTGGCGGTTGGTGATTGTGCGGAAAGGTTGCTGGTGTAGTTATCATTGAGCGCCGCATAGACATCCAGATAGCCAGCTCCTACTGTGAAAAGATCACTTCTGACAATGTAGGTAACGTTGGTGGTGGGGTCGGTAATCGAAGCGGAATGCACCATGCCGCGCCACGCTGTTTTCATCAGCCGGGTCTTGATTTGATCAGGCGTCAGGAAATTATTCTGGCTGAGTAACAGGACGGCGGCGGCGGAAACTACTGGGGCAGCCATGCTGGTTCCACTCAGTTCCATATAGCTGTTCACAGGATCCACCACGTTCATCGGGTTATCTGCTTTCAACTTTCCGGTAGCGAAGGCGACAATGCGGTTGCCTGGCGCCATGATATCGGGCTTCACTACGTGATCAATCGCCGATGGCCCTTTGGAGCTGTAGCTGGCGGGAATATCATCAGTCCGCAGTTCAGTACCGCGAGGATTGCCTGCTCCAACGGTGATCACATATGGATCGTTGCCTGGGGAATTGATGGTGCCGTAACCCTTGTTTATGCCGTTGTCGAAGCGGCCATCATTGCCAGCGGCGACAACAACTGTAATGCCCGCTTTCCAAACTGCCTCCACCGCTTTGCATAACGGATCTAACTTATAGCTTTCAAATACTGGACGCCCTAACGAAAGATTCACCACTCTAATTTTTAAGTTATTGCTGGGATCAGCCTGATTAGTCAGAATCCATTGCAACGCCGCGATTACACTGCTTTCCTTGCCCGCGCCGTAGTCATCCAAAACTCGAAGATTCACTAAATCAGCTTTGGGAGCAACGCCCCGATATTTTGCCGTGGTGAGATCCATTGTCTCCCCAGCCCCTGCAATGATGGATGCGACGTGGGAGCCATGGCCATAAGCGTCATATGTGGATAAATAAGAACCTGAGGAAGCAGGGATTAAAGTATAGACGGCACCGCTCAGCGCCCCAACAGAACCATCTGGCGGAGAACCATCTGTTGGAGGGGGCAAACCGTTGGTTGTGTAGCTGATCAGAGTGTTTGGGAGGAACGACTTGGCAAACACGATCCGTGAAGTGGAACCGGTGGCAAACGCCTGGTTTGTGACCATTCCGCTGTCAATCACTGCCACCCGAATCCCTGAGCCATCCAATCGCTGTTTGGTCCAATTGATTTCCGATTGTGTTGCAGCGCGAGCTTTGTTCATCCTGGAAACCACATCGCGATCTGGCGTGACGTATTCCACATCAGGGGAACTGGCCAGCAATGCTACTTCCGAAAGTGGCACCCGGACCACAGCACTCTGAATCATGGAAAGTTCACTTTGCACGTGGGCCCGTCGGCTCATCCGTGAGGAACGAACCATGTTGTTCCGCAAGCTGGTGGAACTCTTGAAGCGGACAATCAGGTCGATTTCGTCATCAGCGTGGCTGGCGTCCTGAGATACCATCACCTGCACCAAATCAGGCGAGATCTTGGGACTTAAGTCCTCTGTTGCTTGAGCGAACAGGTTTAAGGAGAGGATCGGGGCCAGAAACCATTTCGAGTAATTGCGAATCATGCTTCATCTAAAGCAGGTGCTTTACCAAACGCTAAACTGAAGTAAACAAATAAAGTACTAGGTATGATTAGGACAAGATGTCCATCGTGGACAGGACTCATTGGCTATCGGAAGGGGGTCCAGTTGGGTCTAAATGTCTAGACCCGTTTGCCTGGGGTACTAAAATAACCGATCAAATTGAGCAGAAGACCCATCAATGATCCAGGGATCCAGTTGGGCAACATCTTTCAATTGCTGCCCTCTGCTGCGCGGGACTTCGACAAACTGGCAGTGCATTTCTTCCAGCGCCGTCATATCGCCCCACAGCCTTTCAAACTGAGCCACCGGAAACACATCTTCCTGCCCACGACCCCAACGTTTTTTCACATCTTTGATGGTGATGTAGGTAGGCATGCGTTGGGCTGTGCGGCGCACCGCTTGATCCACTTTTGACTGATCGGAAAGACAATCGCGGGTTAAGCCGAACACTTTTAATAACGCGTCAATCGTAATCCAATAGGTGCCGGTGTTGTAATAGCTCAAGCTGGATTCAATTTGCTCAGAGGGCAGACTTAACCCTTCCACCAGCCTTGGACGACCGTTGACACGGGCCAGGCCACCGCCGTGATCGTCAAGTTGACGGCCAATTACTTCCA